>JADHVP010000100.1 GCA_016783945.1 Ignavibacteria bacterium | reverse complement strand
TCTGTTTCTCATTAACCAGTGAGATTATTTCTCTGCCGAGTAAATCGTATATTTTCAACAAGATATAACTATTCTTAACTAAATCATATCCAATCTTTGTAACAGGATTAAATGGATTTGGATAGTTCTGTTTCAGATTATGCTGTTGGGGGATTTCATTTGACGTAACCTGAATACCTATTGGAGGGCTTGTAGTTATAATGGTACCTTTACTACCACCAATCCAGCCATAACTATCATTCACGAAATGAATACAATTAAAACTTTCATCTATTGGACTTTGTACATAAGACCAATTATCTCCACTATTTGTTGTTTTTCTAATATCATTACTAGTTACAAGCCAACCTGTATTATTGTTAATAAAAAAAAGATTGATATAATAATGAAAACCTCCTAGTGATTCATCTATCTTTGGAATCCAGGAAAGTCCAGCATTTGTGGTCTTTAGCAATACTCTATTTGTAACAGGTCCTATTATATTATATATTCTTTTCCCAACTATAAAACCGGTATTAGAATTTACAAATTGAATTGCGGAATAGTTTTGATTATTAATATAAGGGATTGAGACACTCCAGTTTTCACCTCCGTCGGTAGTTTTTAATATATGACCATTATCAGAAGCAATATATCCTTCTTGAGCATTATTAAAATATATATCATTTAAACTCAATGTTACATTACTAACTTTACTCATCCAATTAACACCACTATTAGTAGTTTTAATAATATAACCTTCCCACCCACAAGCCCATCCAGTAAATTCATCTATAAAATAAATTGAATTATTTAGTAAACCTCCAACATTATTAACAAACCAATTTAATCCTCCATTATTAGTTTTATATATTCTGCTATATGCTGATACATAACCTGTTGTATCATTTACAAATGTTAATTCACCAACCTGGTATGAACTTGTAAATTGACGATGCCAATTATTACCACTATTTGTGGATTTATAAATATATCCAGTATCATAAGTATTGCATGTTACCCAGCCAGTATATAAATCGGAAAAATAGATTGAGCTAATTAACCCAAGGGGTGGACTGATTTGTTCCACCCAATTTGTTCCTCCATTAAAGCTTTTAAATACTATTCCATTTCCTTTTAAAGCCCAGCCGGTATTTTCATCTTTGAAAAAGACATCAAACATACGACCATCATAATTAGAACCCGTCGGGGTATTAAGTTGAATGAACCAATTTATCCCTCCATTGGTGGATTTATAAATGTTTCCAAATGATGTTCCCATCCATCCTGTAAGATTATTAAGAAAGTAAAAGTTTTCAGTATTTCCAAAATTAATATAGTAGATATTCCAGTTATTACCACCATTTGTCGTTCTGGAAACATAGTCTGGATCACCGAGTGCCCATCCGTTCAATGTATCTTTGAACCAAATTCTTGCTATACCATATCCGTTTCCTATTTTCTTTCTAAACCAATTATTACCACCATTTGTAGTATATCCAATTGTGTCTGTGGACCAACAAGCAACAAAACCTTTGTTTTCATCCAGCATATATAACGAATTAAATCCCCAATTGGAATTACTGCTTTGTTTGATCCAATTTATTCCACCATTCGTTGTTTTAATTATTAGCCCTTTATTATAGAAATGATCATCGCCAATTGCCCATCCTGTTAATCTGTTTATAAAATGGACTCCATATAAATCATGTGAAGAATTGAAACCTGTATTATGATATATCCAATTCTCTCCTCCATTTGTAGTTTTTAAAAGAATTTCAGTATACTGTGCAGCCCATCCATATAAGCTATCAATAAAATACACTAATCTAGGGGAACGGTAGACAGTACTATATTCCCATCCGATGATGGGATACTGTTTTATAGGATTACTCCAGGTTACACCCCCATCATCTGTTTTATATGAGTAATCCCCTCCATAGATCCAACCTTTATTTTCCGAAACAAAAATAATAGAATTCAAATTTCTTTGTAGACTTACAACTCTCCAATTGTTATACTGAGCGTGGCAATAACTAATAACTAGTATGAACAAGAATAATAGGAAAATCAAAAAGACTTTTTTCATGGTTTTTTACTCCTATTGGATTTATGACTAAAAGTTAAATACTTTTTAAGAAATAATCCTGTTAAATTATCTCTCCCGCTGCTCTAACAAGCGGGGGAGTATAACACCCCTCCCACGGCACAATCTTCGACACGTAACTGCATGGTGCACCCTGTCCGGTTCCGAAGGAGCTCCTCTGGAGCTGTACCGATTGCCAACGCTCTTAGATAAACTCGGTCACCGCTCGTTATGTCTTCTATTGAATAATTTGAAATGCTGAAAACATCTATAATATTCATCAGCTTGAGTGTCGTTAAATGTGATTGAAAATTAAATCTTATACCCTGCTACACCCTCTACAATATTCCTAACATACTTATTGGTAAATTTCTCTTTTCAATCATTTCATTTCAAGGTAAATATTAATATACTTACATCTTGTAAATAAGTAAATTTTATCGTGTAGGGGTTCAAAATTTTGAACCCCTACAAGAACACTTCACCTGACGTTTGTTTTCTGTCGTGTCAGAATCCACACAGCAACACTTTATGAAAAGACTTAAAAATTTTTAAATTCAATTTTAAATCATTACTGATTAAGTTACATTAGTTTTAATATTAAACAATTATCCTATGTCATCTTCTGAAAACAAAGCCATAGAAAAAGAATTTAAAAAGTTTGTTGAAATCGTGAGAAAGTTGAGAACCGAATGCCCCTGGGACAAGGAGCAAACACACTCTTCGTTAAGAAGGTGTCTTCTCGAAGAATCCTATGAAGTTCTTGAAGCTATTGATAACAACAATCTTGAAGAATTAAAGAGAGAGCTTGGAGATCTTCTCTTGCAGGTTGTTTTTCATACAACAATAGGCGAAGAGCAAAACGAATTCTCCCTTTCGGATGTTATAAAAATTGAGAGTGAAAAACTGATTGCAAGACACCCTCACGTATTTGGTGATGTGAAAGTATCCGGGAGCGATGAGGTCAAGACAAACTGGGAAAAGTTAAAATCAAAGGAAGGAAGGGATTCAACTCTCGATGGAGTACCGAAGGAACTCCCGGCATTATTCAGGGCGTACCGAATACAGGAGAAAGCATCTAAGGTTGGCTTCGACTGGAAAGATGAAAAGCCGGTTTACCAAAAGATACTTGAAGAGATTAATGAATTAAAAAATAATATTGACTCAGGAGTTGAAAAAGATAAGGTTGAAGATGAATTTGGGGATGTGCTGTTTTCGATCGTTAATTATTCACGTTTTTTAAGGATAAATCCCGAAGATGCATTAAGGAAAACTATTGAGAAGTTTATTTTTAGATTTCAGAAAATAGAAGAATATGCTAAATCGAGTAATAAAAAGTTAGAAGATATGTCCTTGGAAGAAATGGATGAAATATGGATTAGAGCAAAGTAGTAAAGTAACTATGTTTTAATTTATTTTAAAGTTATTGCATTTTGTTTTAAAAGTGTTAAATTTATATATGCGGAGATATATTCGACAATATTATTACATAAAATGTGAATTATAATTTATCACATAATTGAGCACCGTTACAAAAAAAGATTTTTCAATAGGAGTAGTGGTTTTTTATAAAGGTAAAGAAGTTGAATATTTGCTCCTGAAACATAAACAAGGACACTGGTCTTTTTCTAAAGGTCACCCGGACGAGGACGAAAGAAAATTAGAAACAGCTTTACGTGAACTCAGGGAAGAAACTGGTATCAGAGAATTAATTTTATTAAACAAAGAGCCTTTATTAAAAGAGAAATATAAGTTCATTAACAAAAAGAGCAAACACGTTTTAAAAAATGTCGAATACTACATTGGAGAAGTCAAAGACAAAATCGTTCACATAGACGGAACTGAAATACTGGAATATAAATGGTGCTCTTATCAAACAGGATTAGATACTATAACTTTTAAGGAATCAAAAAACATACTTAACGAAGCTAATAAAATAATTCAAAAACAATTTGACGCATAACATAATGAAGAAGTCATTACTAACAAATATATTTCTGATATTATTTTCGCTCCTGTTTATTTCTAATGTCACGTTCTCCTATGTAAAACCGGTTGACAAGTTAACGGAATTACAGGAGAAGATAGACAGTATTGTAAGTGAATTAGAATGTAACGTTTCTGTACAAATAGTAAGTGCTTCAAAGTACGACCTCCTTTACGAGTTTAACCCTGAATATAAAATGATACCTGCTTCGATAACGAAGTTAATAACTGCTGCTACCGCTCTTAATACACTTGGAGCAGGCTACTATTTTAAAACAGCTCTCTATACAGATGATATTAACATCAGCGATGGAGTCATAGACGGTAACTTGTATTTGAAAGGTTATGGTGACCCTGATCTCAACTCATCCGATATATCGTACATCGCCGAACAGATAGCTGATCAGAATATAAGAGAAATAACGGGGAACATCGTGTACGATGAATCTTATCTCGACGAGGAATATTACGGTCTTGCAAATTATTACCAGTCTGATACAGACCTTCAATGGTGGCCCTACATTAGCGGAATAAACCTTGACAAGAATAAAGACAAATACGATCCAGCAGCCCTGGCTGCTGAACTATTAGCTTCGGAGCTTTTAGAAAAAAACATAAAATTCGAAGGAATAACCGTATCAGGATACACACCGGGCATAACCAAAGAAGTAACTCAAATTACACACTCCATATCCGATATTATAACTTATATGAATAAAGTAAGCAATAATCATTCTGCTATTACGGTGTTTAAAGTCTTCGGGGCAAAATATAAATCACCCCCGGGTTCATTAAACAAAGGTAGTGAAGCTGTTATAGATTTTCTTACATCTATTGGTATCGATCGAAACAGTTATGAAATACTTGAGGGCTCGGGCTTGACAAGGTATAATATGGTTACTTCGGATGTGTTTATTCGTTTGCTAAAGTATATGTACGATCAGGAAGATTTGTTTAATTATTTTTATCAATCACTTTCTGTTGCCGGGGTTGACGGGACATTACGAAAAAGAATGATGGGAACGGAAGCCGAAGGAAATGTCTATGCCAAAACTGGAACACTAAACTCTGTTAGTACATTATCCGGTTATGCGGTATCAAGAGATAACGAGGTGCTTATATTTTATATTGCAATGAATGGCTTTAAAAGAGGTAACACTAATTATTATCGACAAAGGCAGGATGATATATGCGAGATTATATGTCAGTTCTCGAGAAATTAAAAAATTTATTATAGTTATAAAAGTTTTTTCCAAGTTTTTTAACTAATGACAACCAGGACCTCAGAAGAATACGAATTAGATCAAGATGTTCCTGTAAAAAGAAAACTTGTTCTTTATAACTCCCGGCATTTTTGGGATGATGTTGTAACACAATTACATAAAGCTACCGGATTTGATTTAGTGCATTGTGAACAAATAGCAATGATTGCTCATACTACTGGAAAGGCGGTTGTCAAATCGGGTGATTGCGATGAATTAATTAAAATCGATAGTGTTTTAAAGGAAATCAGTCTCGTTACTGAGATTCAATAATTTTCAAAAAGGTATTTCAAACTATTAATTACAAAGTCATGATACCTTACAATAGACACATCTTACCTCGCTATTACCTCTTTATATTCCTCGTAATATTTTTCAGTATTAGTATTAACAAAACTCAGGCTCAAAATAAATACGGTTTTGATTTTGAAAAGGACTGGTATTGGGTTGATCTTCTGTCTTATAAATCTGCTTCTTCTGAAGTTATGGAATCATCCATTAAATATTTAATGAATGAATACACAATAGAAGAAGCAAGATTATTATTTCGAGAGCTTACAAAGCTCGATTCATTAAATGAGATATTATTGCTTCCGGAAATTGCTAAGTATGACCTTGAAAGAAATAAAACTAAATGGGAAACTAAAATAAATAAGGGTTTAAAGGCTTTTGATGAAAGAAACACTTTTGCTGGAATAATTACGTCAGCTGCAACATTATCTGTGACTAGAAGGCCATTTCTTTTTAGCGGAAAATCTTTTAAAAACCGTGATTACAATATAAGCATTTTAGAATTCGTAAATCTTAATGTAAAACTTAACTTCGATTATACAGGTGCTAATGAAATTCTTGATCTTCTTGAGAATGATACTACTGAGAAAAACTTAAAAAGTATTATTGACAAATCAGACCTGTTGCAAACAATTCTATCAACCAAATGTAAACCGAGCATTACACAGAAGGAATTCATCCAGTGCATTAAGAATTCAAAAAGAAGTGAACCTCTATTCATTTTGTATAAATTAATAAATCCGACAAGTTTCTTTGACCTGGGAGGTATTTCTCTTTATAAGAAGAACTTTCGGGAGCTTCTTACTTCCTTACGATCAAATGAAGGAAAAATAAAATATGAAGCACTCAGGAGGTTAGCGTTATATTTTCCTAAAGAGCTTTCTTTTACTTCAAATGTGTTTTTTCTTTTAGGGAACAATGGGGATTGCTGGGGAACTGGTGAAAACAATATCGGTATAGACCTGGAATACTATGGAGATGATTACGAATGCCTTATTAGGTCTATAACTCGAGAGTTATATTTCCATGCATTAAAAGAAAACCAGCTTAATGTTTATCCCTGCCTCGTGGATGAAAGAGACACATTAATGTTAGAGGTGATGACAAATGTTTTTAACGGAGGGACAGCAAATCATATTGCACCAATACTTCAGGAAAACCGACCCGCTTATTTGCTCGAAAAAGATTTCTTGTTCTTCAATAAAACAATCAATACAATCAGAAAAAAGAAGGATATAGAATTAATAGATAGTCTTATCCACGTAGGATCCCAGGAAAGAGGACCCTTTAATACAATGGGAACACAAATGGCAAACTCAATTGAAAAAGTATTGGGTAAAGAAGCTCTTAAGAAATCTTTGAAATTAGGACCTGTTTGTTTCTTTAATCATTATATAGATGCCTACGAGTTGGACTCAAAAAATATACGAAGTATTTTCCAATTTCCTTCGAAGATAGAGGATGAAATTATATCACTTGCACCGTTATTTCCTGAAGCCGTCTTTAGTAAAGTAATAAAACTGAAAAAATATAAAAACGACAGTGCGAAGCTCCTTAGTCAAATTAATAAATTGTCTATTAAATACAAAAAGGATAAAAACTATTTCGTTTTCAATCTTCTTGCAGGTCAGCTGCTTTTTGAATCAGGGTATTACAAAGATGCTTATACATTTTACAAAAAATCTTTAGGGAGTCTTCCGAATAAGAATAATACAACAAAAGAGTTAGGCTTTTTGTTTTATGATAAAAAAGCATTTGATGAGTCTTTAGACATGTTCAATCTTTATATACAGTACTGCCCAAATGAAGCGGATGCTTACGAATGCAGGGGGCTTCTTTATTATACTGCTGGGGATTACGAAAAAGCAAAAATTGATTATGAAAAAGCTTTAAGCATCTTACCAGACCTCGAAAACGCAAAATATATGTTAAAAAAAATAAACGCAAAACTTGGTGAATCATAGAATCGATTATTAATCTACATCGCGACTTATAATATTTTTACATCAACAGATACTATACTATGAAAATTGCACTTGTTCAACAGAGTGCAACAATCAATAGAGAAGCAAACCGTGCCAAAGGATTAGAAGCTCTTAAAGAAGCTGTACACAAAGGAGCACAGATTGTTTGCTTTTCAGAATTAGCATTCGACCCATTTTATCCTCAGGAAAAAGCTCCGACTAATGTTTTAGACTTAGCAGAGACGATTCCTGGTCCTACAACAGAAGCATTTTCGTTACTTGCTAATCAACTTAATGTTTTTGTTATTTTGAATCTTTTTGAAAAAGATGGTGATTTTACTTACGATTCTTCTCCTGTTATCGATGCTAAAGGAAACCTTCTTGGTAAAACACGAATGGTTCATATTCCCGATTATGAAAGTTTCCACGAAAGAAGCTACTATGTTCCAGGGAACCTTGATGCTCCTGTTTACGACACCGAAATTGGTAAAATTGGTATTGCCATATGTTATGACAGACATTATCCTGAATATATGAGAGCATTAGCACTCAAGGGTGCTGAAGTGGTTTTTATTCCTCAAGCCGGGGCTGTGGATGAATGGCTTGATGACCTGTTTGAAGCTGAAATGCGAGTTACATCTTTCCATAACGGTTTTTTTACCGCACTTTGTAATCGCGTTGGTAAGGAATCAAAATTGGAGTTTGCTGGTGAATCCTTCGTTTGTAATCCGGAAGGTTCAGTAATTGCCCGCGCTAGTAAAGGAAAAGAAGAAATATTACTTTGTGATATTGATCTCAATATCGTTAAGACCTCTCACGCACGTAAGCTTTTTCTTCCTGACCGTCGACCAGGTTTATATGCTGACTGGTTAACAAAACACGATTAAGAAGATTCTACCTGGCTTATTTATTAAATTTTTCTTCCGTAGTTTTAATATCCTTTAAAGGAATAATAATCTATATAAAGTAGATGACAAATCACTTAATCATTATCATCTTCTTTGTTTCGGAATAACTACCTGCTGTAAGCTTGTAAACATAAACACCACTTGTGTATCCTGAGGCATCCCATTCGACCTCGTAACTGCCTGTATTAAGAGAGCCATCTATCAGCTTGGTAATCTCCCGTCCATTAATATCGTATATGACAAGTTGAATGTTTGTTTTCTCTGCATTACTTGTTGGTATGTCAAATCTAATTCTCGTTACAGGATTAAATGGATTTGGAAAGTTTTGACTTAAATTAAAATTAGAAGGTATTTCATTTGATACCAATTGAACTCCTGTTATTGAATCTATTATAGCTGTCCAAACACTTCTAAGAGTATTATCTAAACGTGTCCATATTGGTCTTACTTTATTATTGTGTGCAGAGATGTTACTGTAATCTCCGAAAAATGTTTGTCCAGAGGGAAGGAAAGGTGTTGAACTGATTTCTATATTTGTAAAAGTTTCTCCTCCATCTGTTGAGCGGGCTATGTATACATCTGTTTTCCAGTCACTGTAATTTCTTCTATCATAAAAGACAAAATATAGATATCCTGTTGTTTGATCTATATCCATCCACGTGAAGAACTGCTGCTTCCCGGGAGGATCATTGTTTACTCTTTTCGTAGTACCCCAGGTTTGTCCACCATCAGTAGATTTTATAAGCCACACGTCAGTATCACTCGTTCCGTTTCTTTGGTCAGACCAGTTTATATATATCTGACCGTGATAAGGTCCACCACTTAAATCACAAATTGTGATAGGCATACCATTACACCTGTAAATCCCCGGAATGTTAAAAGCCCATCCACCAGGCTGGTCTGTAACGTAAATATCATTATTGAGCCATGTCTGACCTTTATCTGTTGATTTGTCAAAGAAGATTCCAAACTGACTATTTCTGATTTTCGGTCCTGACCATGACACGTATACTTCTCCGTTTGGTCCTACGCACGGAACGGCTCCCTCGACAGTGTTATCGTCGTCGACACAATCACCACCTAACTGATTTATCCTTTTAGCAATATCCCAAGTGTTCCCACCGTCAATGGATCTGGCAAATAAAATATTTGAACTGTCAAGCTGGCTGGAGCTGCCGTAATTATCGAACTGTGTCCATGTTACGTATATGTAATTGTTTGTCCTGTCAACGTATGCCCATTCCTTATCTTGTTCTTTGTTTGGATTGTGATACGTATATGAACCCGGATCATTCCATGTTGCTCCTCCATTTGTAGATTTTTGGCATACAATTCTATCAATCCATGCCGAACCGGGAGGATTTGATAAATGAAAAAAATAAAAGTTTTCTGCAGTATCAACGACGATACATGGATCACCCCAAACACCATATAGTGATGAGGTCAAAACTCCCCTTGTCCATGTAAGTCCCCCATTTGTTGAATAATAGTAACTTGCAATATTTGCACCTGCTACAACCTGATTAGTATTTTT
>JADHVP010000022.1 GCA_016783945.1 Ignavibacteria bacterium | reverse complement strand
ATCTGAGTCTTAACATGATCCATAAGATCACAGCCGGTACTCATAGAACTAAGAACAGTTGTATCAGAGATCGGTGAACATTGGTCTCCGTATACGCTTCCATCCATAACGGCAGCAAAACAAATCGTCATAAATAATTCCGGATGGGCTAACCCCTGGGAATTAGCAATTGACCATGAAAGAGGCATTGCGAGAGGAAAAGCAATAGCATAAGTTCCCCAGCTGGTTCCAGTTGAAAAAGCTATTACCATTGTCAATACCTGCAGCATCACCGGTAATATCCAGTAAGGTATTTGCTGCCCTAAAAGTTCAACGAGATATGTACCGCCTCCAGCTTCCTTACTAATAAGACCGATAACAATAGCCAACAATAAAATAACCGAACCGCCCACAACTCCTTTAAGTCCATCAACAAATCCTAACATTATTGTTGTAAGCTTCATCCCTCGAATAAGTGCAGAGAACAAAACAACAATTACTGCTATACCAAAAGCCCACCTGATTTGTGGGGTACCTTCTGTAATAAACGTTCCTATGGAAATAAATATGATTAAACCCAGAGGAATAAAGAATTCAAGAACATGCGGTTTATATCCTTTGGGTACATTCTCTATATAAAGTTCTTTGGCACTTAATGGTTTTGCATCCGGTGCATCTAACTCTCCCGTCTCCCTGGCTCTTTTCATTGCTTCTCGCATTTGCTTTCCTACAAAAGGAGTTTTCTCAAGGGAAAGAAGCAATGTTCCTGTCACTGCAAATATTGCATAAAAACAAAACGGGACGCTTTTAAAGAAGAATGTTATCCTATCAGCTTCCGTAGCAAGCCACGAAACTCCTGCCACAAAAATAAATGCTTGCACGTAGCCGGGCCAGGCATTGAATGCTAATTGTGATGCAATTGGTGAAGCCGTAGAATCAACCACGTAGGATAATTCTTCATGACTTACTTTCTGTTTGTCCGCAATTGGCTTTACGGTAGTTCCTACTAAAACGGTACTCATAGTCCCACCCTGAAAAAAAATCACTCCCAACATCCAGGATACTAATTTAGCTGAACGGGGACCTTTAACAAAATGTTTTGTCATTAATTCGGCGAATGCCTGCGCCGCTCCCGTCTTTGACCAGATACCCAACAAACCTCCTAGAAGCCACAAATACAAAATCAATATCCCGGCAGCACTTTCTGTTCCTATCGATGGCAAAAGGACATCTTCGGTTATATCATATCTACTAAGTAATAATGCACCACAAAGTATTCCCGCAAACAATGCAGTAATGGGTTCTTTTGTCTGCCAGCATAATAAAATTGCAATTAGCGCTGGGAGCAAAGACCAGAAGCCCCAATGCCGATTTGCAATTAACTGATAGTAAATTTTTTGTGTTTCACCATCAACCTCTCTTGTTTCGTATACAAAATCTTCTTTTACTAAGGGTGATTCGTTTCTTTTTGCTAAATCAATAATAATATCCGGTCGTAGTGAGGATTCTTCAAATGATTTTATTGAACTAAGATATTTTGGTTTCTCTTTATATATGAAATACTCTTTACCTGTATCATCTATTTCAATATCAAGTGTAATCTTCTCAATTGTCCATGTAGGAGGGACATACTGCCCAACATAAAACGATATAACAATTCCAAATATGAATATCCAGGTGGATAAGGTTTTGAATAGTTTCATTAATACGAAGAAAGGTTAACCGTGTTTGTAAATAATAATATATCTCACATTGTGTATAAAATCAATAAAGATAAAATATTAATATTATATTGAAGCGAGCTTAATTTAGCTTTGCTTCATCAAAATCATTTAAGAAGTTCTCGATGATCGGTAACAAATTTTTTAAAGTACTCTCCTCGAATGGTGACTTGATTTTAGCAAGCTTCACAAGCTCAAGAAAAGATTTACTACCACCAGCTTCACAAAGATTTATGTAATCTTTAAGAGCTTCATCTCTATCATCCAAAGATTTTTGCCAGAACTGGTAAGCACAAATTTCTGCAAGGCAATAATCGATATAATAAAATGGTCTTTCGTAAATGTGTCTTTGCATTTGCCAGTAACCACCTTTTTGCAAAAAATGATTGTCATCATAATCTTTGCAGGGTATATATTTATTTTCCAACACCCTCCAATATTGTTTTCTTGCTGCGGGAGTCATGTCAGGATTTTCATAAATATAATGTTGAAACTCATCAACGGTTACACTGTAAGGTAAAAAATATATAGAACGATTCAGGTGAAAATATTTAAACTTATCGACGTCGCCATCAAAAATTTGTTTCATCCAGGGCCACGTAAGAAACTCCATGCTCATCGAATGAATTTCACATGCCTCCAATGTTGGAGATATATACTCGGGAACTTCAAAATCTTTGCTTTTATACAGTTGAAATGCGTGCCCTGCTTCATGAGTAAGAACTCTTATATCATCTTCCGTTCCATTAAAATTCGCAAATATAAAGGGGCTCTTGTATTTTTTTAAAAATGAACAGTAACCACCCGCAGCTTTCCCGCTTCTATTATGAAGATCCATTAATTCATTTTCGGTCATAAAATTAAAAAACTCCTTCGTTATTGGAGAAAGCTCTTCATACATTCTTTTTGTCTGTTCTATTATCCATTTTTCCGAACCTTTAGGGGAAGCATTTCCTGATTTAAACAAGAGACCTTCATCATAATATTTAAGTTCTTCTAATCCCAAACGTTGTCTTTGCTTATCTTTTAGTTTTCTCGCAATAGGTACAACGTAATCTTTAATCAATTTTCTAAACTCTGACACATCTTTAGAATTATAATCAGTTCTGTTCATACGGGCATAACCAAGCTCTACGAAATTCTTAAACCCTAGTTTTCTGGCAATTCGGTCACGCACCTTTACTAAGTCATCATAAATCCTGTCAAACTCATCACCGTTATCAGAAAAGAATTTCCACTTCGCAGTACTGGCTGCATACCTTACTTCTCTGTCAGTTGATGCTGTAAATGGACCTAAACCAGCAAGATTTCTTTCCTCTCCATCAAACATTATCTTTGCCGAAGCTAATAATTTTCTGTATTCCGTGCACAGGTTATTTTCAGTTATTAAATCATCTATAATCTCAGGACTCATCGTTTTAACAGTGACCGTAGCAATGTCGAATAAATGCTTTCCGAATTTGCTTTCGAGTTCGTTTCTAAACTTCGAATTTATTAAAGAAGAATAATACTCATGCATTAATTCACTATAAACAGGTGATGACCTGTCAAAATATGTTTGTTCTTTTTCATAGAATTTATCAGTTGTATCCATTGTGTACCTAATATTTGCAATCTTACTCATTGTTAAGAATTCTGTTCTCACTTCATTTATCTGGTCTATAATGTTTATTTGTATATCGGAACTCATAGCATTTCTGAATTCAGATATATAAGAACTGAGCTTATTCTTAACTTCTTCAATATCAGGTCGTGTATACTTAAATTCGCTAAACTTCATTATTTCTAATTTATCCTTTCCGTTTGTAATTAATAATTATTTTTAAAATGATAATAAATTATTCACCTAAGAAAATTTATTTATAGATTGTGAATTTATATTTATTGCAATTTTGAATTTGATTAAAAAAGATTAAGACAGTAAACTGAGGAGCTATATGGTTTTCCAAATGGACTACGGTAAGCTCACGTCTTTCTATTTAACCTCATTCCAAAAAGTACCCTTATATAATTGTTTCTTTTAATAACAAAATCATAAACCGCTACACAAATTAGTAGGGTTGATAAACTTAAAATTAGATACTTAAAGTAAATTGAGGTATCCCATCTAATTATATAAAAAGCTAATATTATTAAAACTGTCTGGTGAAGTATATAAAACGGATAAATTCCTTCATTAGCGTAACTGAGAAATTTTGTTTTAAAATTTAAGTACCGCCTGCCATAGCCTATGATTGATATAACCCAAAACCAGGAGACGCCCGTCTGTATAACCCAGTATCCAAAATAACCCAAGACACCTCCGAAATAAAGTCTTTCAAAAAACGATAATAGATAGAACACCAAAGCTAAAGTTAAAGACATCCTACGCTGTTTTTCAATTGCTGCCCATAATCTTTCATCAGAACAGATTATAAAACCATAGACAAAGAACAGAAAAAACAATGTGAAGCTTGCCATGTCATCAATGAGATTATGAAAACCGGAAAACTTATCTCTTAATAAAACCTGAACAATTATTAGTGGAATAATGAGGAGATATATAGCACCCTTTTTCTCTAAAAAATCAGCAATCCTTAATACTACGACCTTCCCTTTTTCACTTCTTAGATATAAGAACAAAGGCAATGCAAGAAAAGAGTATAACAAGAGATATCCAATAAACCAAAGATGGTGCCAGCTGAAATCTCCAAGAGGATAAAGTCCACCTTTCAAATACTGATAGTTGAAATCTAAATAATTCGAAAACACGCTGCCATGATCTAAGAGTTCGTAATATATCTGCGGTGGGATAATAATTAATATTCCAAATATCAAAGGAATTAATAATCTTAATATTCGCTCTTTTAGATATTGCCTGCCACTGCGAAATCCGAGAGCGAACAATGTACCCGCCCCTGAAATTAAAAATAAAAGTGCCATTCTCCAGTTTGACAGGAACATCGTAAATTCATCAAAAAAAACACTGGTATGAGTATCTTGCATAAAATACCATGTCCAGCTGATAAATACCATCCCTGTATGAAAAAACAGCAAAAGGATAATAGCTATTACCCTTAACCAATCAAGGTCATGTTTTCGATCTCTCTTCATATAAGTCTTGCAAGTCTATAAATTTAAAATTACATCAAAAAATAAAATATGACAAAGTTATTAAAATAAGGATATTTGGTGTAATTTAACTTTAAAGATAATACTTATTAATTTTAACAGCAAGGAAAGATTGCAATACAAGATTCAGAATTTTTGAATTATAGTCGTTTCTATTTAAAGATTTGTATCATCAATTCCTTCAAGCCAATTTTCAACATCAGCTACAAGAGATTCACAACATCCGTTTCCAAAGGGTGAAGATAAATCAGCAATTTTAATAAGTTCGAGAAATGACCCGCTTCCACCTGCTTTGCACAGCCTAATATAATCCTTCGTAGCTTTTTCCTGATTCTCTCTTGCTTTTTGCCAGAATTGATACGCACAAATCTGAGCCAAACAATAATCAATATAGTAAAACGGAACTTCATAAATATGTCCCTGTCTCTGCCACCTGCCACCATTTTCCAAAAACTCATTACCATCAAAATCACAGGTTGGCGTATAAATCATTTCTAACTCTCTCCACTTTCGTTTCCTTGCAGCAAGTGTGATGTCCGGATTTTCATATACGAAATGTTGAAACTCATCTACTAACACACCATAAGGAAGAAAAAGTATCGACCCGTTGATATGACTAAATTTAAATTTTTCTGTGTCGTCTTCAAAAAAAAATTTCATCCATGGCCATGTGAGAAATTCCATACTCATTGAATGAATTTCAGCAGAGTCTGAAGTGGGATCAGTGTATTCTTTAATCTCAATGTCTCTGCTCAAGTATGATTGAAAAGCGTGACCTGCTTCGTGAGTTAAAACAGTTAAATCACCTTCTGTACCATCCATGTTTGCAAAAATAAATGGACTCTTGTATTTAGGTATATAATCACAATATCCCATGTCGGCTTTTCCTTTACGACTGTACAAGTCCATCAAATCATTATCTATCATAAAATTGAAAAATTCGCTAGCCTCTTGCGATAATTCTTTATACATTTCTTTTCCCCTCTTCACTATCCATTTAGGAGATCCCTTCGGTTTTGCATTTCCGGATTTAAACTGTATTGGAAGATCATACACTTTCAAGGAATCAAGTCCTAATCTGTTACGCTGCCTTTCCCTGAGATGAGAAGCAATAGGAACAATGAAATCCCTCACCTGCTGCCTGAATCTTGCAACCATTTTGTAATCATAATCTGATCTACGCATTCTTGCATACCCTAAATCAATGAAGTTTTTATAACCAAGTTTTTTCGCCATACCATCTCTCAATTTAACAAGCTCATCAAACAAATTATCTAACTCCTCAGAATTCTTTTCGAAAAATCCCCAGTAAGCTTCAAATGCATTTCTTCTTGTTTCTCTTTTTGGCGATTCCATAAACGGGTGCAATTCCTGAAGGTTTCTTTCTTTACCTTCGAACATTATCTTCGCAGATGCTATAAGTTTAACATATTTACTTGCCAAATGATTTTCTTTCTTGAGATCGTCAATTATTTGGGGACTAAATGTTTTCAATTCTAACTCTGCAATTATAAATAAATAATCCCCAAAGTGTTTTTCAAGCTGACTTCTATACTTTGAAGTTGTAAGAGCTTTATAAAATTCAGTAATAAGATTCTTATAGATAGGATTATTATCATCAAAAAAATCCTGCTCTTCGTCGAAAGATTTGTTATTAGTGTCAATTGAATAATGTATAAATGCCATCGACATCATTGATTCGTAATCTATTCTTAGCACATTTATTTCATTTATTATATCTCTTTGCTCCTCACAGCTGTTTGCTGTATTAAATTTGTTAATTAAAGATTGGAACTCAGATTTTAGAACTGTCATATCCGGTCTCTTGTATTCCATATCGGAAAATTTCATTAGGGTATTATCCTTTCTGTATATATTACTTTCAATTTAAAAAAATCAGCATGAGATTCGAAAACCTTAACTTAACAAAATTTGTTGAGGAAATTAATTTATTAATTCAGTTTAATAACATGCGTTGCAATTTTTTCAATAAACACTTTATCATGTTCTGTGAATATCATACTAGGTTTGTGTTTTAGTATTACAATCTCTATTTGCTCTCTGCTCATCACATCAAGGTAGTTCAATGGCTCATCCCATATTAAAAGGTCATTCGGTTCTAAAAACGACTTACACAATTCAACTTTTTTTAATTCACCTTTGCTGAAACTTTCTAAAGGTCTCTCAAACAAGTTGCCACTTGCTCCCAATACTCCCATAATATTTCTAAATTTTGTCTCGTCAATGTTCTCATCTTTTAGATGTTTTCTCAAAGATCCTTTATCCCACAAGGGATTCTGTCTTGCACAAGATATGGTCACAAAATTTGGTTTATATAACAATCCCTCATTTATTTCGAGTTCTCCAATTAGAACTCTTACTAATGTTGTTTTGCCGCACCCATTTCCGCCAATAATTGCAACTCTATCACCTTCGTTAACTGTTAATGAAAAATTATCTAATACAACTTTTTCACCTAATTTCAAATAAGCATTATCAATAGAAATTAGTTTTTTTACAGATTTTGTTTTTTCATTTAATTTAAGATTGCGTTCTTTTTCGAAGTTTTTCAATAAGGTTTTTTTCTCTTCCAGTTTTTTATCGACTCGTGATTCAATATTTAAAGCTCTTTTCATTAGTTTTGCAGACCTGTGACTGATAAAACCTTTATCAATACCTGAGCCAGCAATTTCTTTTTCCTTCTTATCAGACCATTGTCTTCTTTTTTTTGCAGCAACCTCAAGTGATTTTATTTCCCTTTTAAGTTTATTACTCTTTCTTTTCTCATACTCTTCTTCTAAATCTGCATTATATTTCCATTGACTGTAATTCCCTTTGCTAAGCCTAACATCATTTTTATTAATTGACATAATGTGATCAACACAGAGATCTAAAAAATAACGATCGTGCGTTACCAACATAAATCCGCCTTTCTTTGAAAGGTATTTTCCTAAAACTCTTCTTCCTTCCATATCGAGATGATTGGTTGGTTCATCGATTAAAGTAAAGCTGTCTTTCTTCAAGAATAAAGAAACCAAAAGTGACCTGGTTTGCTCTCCACCGCTCAACGAACTAAATTCTCTTTTTAATATATTGGAACCCATTCCTAATTCATCAAATTCTTTTTCTATCATCGAATCAATTTCATAACCATTCATTTCCTGAAACTTCTCAAGAACTTCCCCATACTCTTCCATACTTTCTTTATCGTTTTTCGAAGTAAGCATATTCATTTTAGCTTCTAAAAACGAGAACGGTGCTATGTTCTCTTTAATTACATTCATCGTATTTTCCGAAACATTAGCGGGATAGTATGGAAAAAAATTTGTGTTAATGTCTTTATGTACAGTCCCTTTAACAGGAGTAATGCTTTTGTTTATTAAATTGAGTAAAGTAGTTTTACCCCTCCCGTTTTTTCCTATAAGACCTAACTTCCAATCCGTGCTTATATTAAGATTTAAGTTATCGAACAGTATTTCATCGGGTGATGTATAATAAAATGTTATCGAATTCAATAATATTGATGACATACAAATATTTTTAAAGTTTAAGAGTATTCCGAACTTATACGTGTTTTTTCATTTTAAACTTTAACAAATATGAAAAGTAATTAAATAACCTGAAGCATTTCTTTTTCTCTTTGCTCTCTTAATTGACGTGTGTACAAATGATAATAAGCTTCTTTCCTTTTCATTAGTTCTTTGTGACTCCCATCTTCTACAATCTTTCCAGCTTTAATAACAATAATTCTATCACAGTTTTTAATCGTGGATAACCTGTGTGCTATAATAATCGATGTTCTGCCTTCAATTAATTTGTTTATTCCATTTTGTATTCTTGCTTCCGTCAATGTGTCTACAGAAGAGGTAGCCTCATCCATTATGAATATTCTCGGATTTGCAAGTACCGCCCGTGCAAATGAGATTATTTGTCTCTCACCCATTGAAAGATTTTCTCCACCCTCTCCAACGTTCTCATCAAGACGGTTTATGTAATCACTTCGTCCAACCATCCTTAAGGATTCAATTATCTCTTCATCAGTCGCATCTTCTTTCCCGTATTTTATATTATCTCTAATTGAACCAGAAAACAAATGGGGTGTTTGTAAAACAACTCCCAATTGATTCCTCAGGCTTTTAATCGTCTTTGTCATGTAATTCTCATTGTCGATTTTAATAACTCCTCCGGTTGGTTCATAAAATCTACCGATAAGGTTTATTATCGTTGACTTACCGCCCCCTGTTTCACCAACGAGAGCTACTGACTCACCAGCTTTAATCTTAAGGTTCATATTTTCAATTACGGGATTATCCCTATGATAATAGAACGATACATCTTCAAACTCAATGTCTCCTTTTATTTTATGAAAATCTATAGCTTCTTTATCATCTCTTATTTGAACCTTCGCATCTAAAAGTGAAAAGATTCTTTCACCTGCCGATAGACTACCTTGAGCTTGAGCATAGAATCTCGATATATCAAGAATCGGTTCGTAAATTAATGTTGCATACCCAAAAAATGCGGCAAGCATTCCAACCGTAATACCCGGTGGTAAAGTCAGTGCCATATTTCCACCATAATATATTATTAAAGCAGCCGCACATGAACCAAGAAATATAACAAGCGGCAAATAGACAGCCATGTAGAAAGATGACTTATACGATGCTATTCTCATCTTTTCACTTAATTCGTCAAATTCATTGCTTGCTCTTTCCTCCTGCACTAAACTTTTATTAACTTCGACTCCACTAATATGCTCATTAAAACTTGCTGTTATCTCACTATTATGTTTTCTTGATTCTCTCGAATACCGAAGTATCAACATCCGAATCCTAAAAGAGATAATCGTCAAGACAGGTATTGTAATTGTCACTATTAATGCAAGCTTCCAATTATACAAAAACATTGCCAGCAAACAAAAGACAATCATTCCTGTACCCCAGACAACTTCTATCATTCCCCAGGAAATAAGTTCTGTCACTTTTACAGAATCAGAAGTTATTCTAGACATTAACCACCCAACTGCAGATTTATCATAAAATGAAAATGACAACTTCTGAAGTTTATTAAACATATCCTGTCGAATATCGTACATAACATACTCCTGAATTCTACCAGCAAAGCTAATAAAAGCATACACACTAATAGCAATTACTATTCCAAGAACAAAAAATATGATCGTGTACGACCACAACCCTGATGTATCTATTTCCTGACCTGTTGCCGAAACATTATTTCTTCCATCAATTAAAGGAACTATAACATTGTCAATCAGATTTAACCATACTATCGGAAAAATGGCTTCAACAGCTGCTACCATTAAAACAAATATAACAAAGCCCGCTATCCATTTCTTATATCTAAAACTGTAAACAAAAATTCTTTTTAAAAAAGGATAAAGAGCCCCTTTGGTTTTAAATTGTTTCTCTTTTAATTCTGACATGATTTCAAAAAGTTTAAGTTTTTAATCTATAAATGGATCAAACACATCTTCACCCGCCATTGCCACCCCAATCGGTTTCAAACTGTGTAAAATATTTAACGTGTCTTTATGATAACTTAAAACATCTGTTAATTTTTTGTAAACTTCAGGTGCTTCATCAGCTCCTCCCCCGCGAAGTTCAATTCCTCTTTGTTTCATTTCAATTCTTACTTTGTTGAAATCAATAACGCCTTTGGATAAATGTTTTCTCTTTCCTTTTACCCATCTTCTTCTTCCTGCGGCTTTAGTTCTTGAGAGAATTCTCCCAGCTCCATGTACTGTTGAGTATAAAGCTTTCCTGGAAACTCCACTGTCGTATCCTTCAATTATATAGGACATGTCTCCCATATTAGAACCTATAAAAGATTCCTGCCCGGGAAATGCAGGGGTGCAGCCTTTTCTAATTACCCAATACTCTTCACCGAAATGTTTCTCCCGCCAGGCAAAGTTATGGTGGTTATGAACTTCATATACGGATTTTGCTCCAAGTATCTCTAAAACTTTTTCTACAACCGTATTTCTTCCGACATAAGCATATTCACCGGCTAATCTCATAGCACAAATGTATTCCTGACCTATTTCACTGTTAGCTTTAAAAAGAATTGGCGGACTATCCATTCCTTTTTCTTTTACTCTATCATCGAATGCTTTACCCTGTGATAATGCCATAAATCCTGTTGCCGTTTTATGACCAAAACCTCTCGAACCGAAATGAACACCAATCCATAATCTTTTTTCTTTATCCTCGAATAGATCGACATAATGATTCCCGCTGCCAACTGTCCCAAGCTGTTCCTGCGCTAGCTTTATGAATTTTCTTTGTGGGGCAAATTCGGCAACACTTATTTTGTCAAGCACAGGGTGTTCAATTGGTTTAGGATTAGGTCTGCCAAGTCCGAATCCTATCTGCTTAGTAATTTCATCCATTAGTTCAGCTACGTTAATATCTCTTGCCATTACATCAGTCATAACAGCTTTATTGCCGCAACCAATATCGAAACCAACACCCGATGGGCTTATATAATCTCTGTAAGCAACCACTCCACCAATCGGTTGACTGTACCCAACATGATGGTCAGCACATAGTACTGCATAATCAGCTTTCACTGCACAATTATTGAGTTGCGACAATGCCCTATCGTCCAGTTCTCCAAATGTAGTTATTATTGCTCCCATAAGTTTATAATAATAATTATATAGATTTATATTTCAACATTACACAATTAATAATTTTTATTATGTAAGTACTTCCTTTTCGATTTCCTCTTCAATTGAAACCTGTATGTCAAATATCTTTCTGTAGAAACCATTTTGTCTTAAAAGTTCATCATGGGTTCCGGATTCCACTATCTTTCCTTTATCAAGGATAATAATTCTATCGGCATCCTGTATAGATGTGATCCTGTGTGCAATAATGAATGTTGTCTTTCCTTTCATAAGCTGTCTCAGTGCTTTTTGTATTTCAAATTCTGTCTCAGTATCAACGGATGATGTTGAATCATCTAGTATCAATATATCAGGATTCTTAAGTAATGTTCTTGCAATAGTGACTCTTTGTTTTTGTCCACCTGAGAGCGTAACACCTTTCTCTCCAACAACTGTATCATACGACTCAGGAAATATCTCAGTTATAATATCATGTATCTGTGCAACCCTTGAATAATCGATAACATCATCCAATTCAGAATCCGGTTTACTGTATGAAATGTTATCTTTAATAGTAGTTGTAAACAAAAATGGTTTTTGAAGAACAACCCCTATTCTACTTCTGAGATATCCTTTTGAATAAGTTTTCAAAGGTATCCCGTCTATACAAATTAATCCTTTGTCGGGTTCAAAGAATCTCATCAACAGTGAGATTATAGTAGATTTCCCGGAACCTGTTGGTCCCAACAATGCAATCTTCTCACCCTTCTTTACATTAAAACTTATACCTTTAAGAACATGCTCATCTAATTTCTTATCGTACCTGAACATGACATTCTGAAACTCAATATTTCCTTCTATTTTCCTTTCTTTATATTTTGAACCGGAATAATCTTCAGCCTCAAAATCAAGTATCGAATAAATTCTTTTTATTGCAACACTTGTCATTCCCATTTCACTAACAAGCTGTCCTAATCTTCTCATTGGCCACGTTACAAGCATTGCATAAGAATAGAAGGCAACAAACTCACCAACAGATATTTGGTTCGTCAACGCAAAGTATCCTCCCGCAAAAATTGAAACGGCAATTTGAGTATACACAAGAAAGTCAGACAGAGGCCAGAAAAAAGTGTGAAGTCTAAGTAGTTTAATTCCCCAATTTCTTTTTTCCAGGTTTTGTTTAGTAAACTTATTCATTTCATATTTCTCTTTTGCAAAAGCTTTCACAACCCTGATGCCTGAGAGGTTCTCCTGAACTATTACTGATAATTTGTCTTGTTCTTTTTCATGCTGGTTCCAAATTTTACTTTCTTTTCTAAAAAAGACAACAGAGCCAATCGCAATAAACGGAACCAATGCTATAGCAATAAAAGCATATGTTAAATTAATCGTAACCATCATAAAGAATGCCGAACTAAAAATTGCTATCATTCTTAACACTTCAACTAATTGTGTTGAAGCAAACTTTCTAACAGTTTCCACATCGCCCGTGCATCTTTGTATCAACTCCCCTGTTGGCGTCTTAGAGTGATAAGCAATTGGTAATGCTTGTATATGAGAAAACAACCTGTCACGAAGTTTCTTAGTTGCCTTTTCTGTCGACGACGCTGTAATCGCACTCGAAAAGAACATAAACAATCCCCTCATTAAAGAAATCACTAGAAAAACTATTCCAAGATATATAAGTATGACATCCAAGTTTTCTAATTTTAACTCCGGTAAAAAACTGTAAAACAGATTTGTTATCCAATCTTCCGAAACCTTTATTGTGTTCTTACCACTTTGAAAATAGACTATGATTTTATCTACAGCAATTTGTAAAATCTTTGGCTCAAGCATTCTAATGGATGTCGAAAGTATTAATAGTACTCCTGACAATATATAGAATGGTTTCCACTTATCTAAAATATGGTAAAGCTTCCTAAGATTTTTCATGATTTATTTCTAAAATATTTATAACAGTCAAAAAAAAACCGCGAATACTTTTGATATCCGCGGTTTTAAAAATTTTCTTTATTTAATATTTATCTCTTCAACTCTACTTTGGTTTTAAGAAAATATCTTTTAAACCACGGATTACACCCAGTATCCTCTCTATGCTGTGTAAACCATAACATAACACAGTTAATAATATTTTTTCCTTTTTCTATTCGCATTAATATTATTTCACCTTATCTATTTTGTTTATGTAATCTTTTGATTTAAAAGTATCCCAATATAAAAATAAAATTTTTAACTTTCAAATAATTTGTTTCTGACAAAATGAATCCAAAATAAAAATGGCAGCGTTCTTTCGAAACACTGCCACTCTTTAAAAATTTAAAGCTTAGCTTAAATCTTTTACTTTAGCTTTCTTAACAGTTGAGGCTTTGTCATTTTGTGTCTGCCAACAACTTTTTTCTTTTTAGCCATTGCTAACAATTGAACTTTTGTCTTTGCTGCAAGACCTGTTAGCTTTACGACTTTTTTCTTTGCAACTTTCTTTGGAGCTGCTTTCTTTTTTTTAGCCATTTTTTCTCCTTTTGGTTTTTAAAAAGATATATAAAAATAATCAATTAAATCAATTAATTCAATTTTTTTTAAAAAAAACTTTTAGAACACCCCTTCCTGTTATTTAGAAGTGTTTTGTATTAAAAGTGTGATAGCACCTTCGATGTTTAACTTACCATACCCCCAATTGGTGTTTGGAACTGTTCCTGTGAAGTTGTCACTCGTTGCTGATTTATTTATTAACTGTCTCACTTGTGTATGCGATAAGCTTGGTTCGTATTGTAAAAGCAACGCAGCTGCTCCTACAACATGCGGAGCAGCTGAACTTGTTCCGCTGAATATCATGTACGCATTGTCTGTTGATGTTGTGAATGTTGAGTGACCGGGCGCTGTAATATCAATTCCCATCTTGCCGGTAACATTGTAACCGCGACCGCTGTAGTCTGCGAGACTTCCGATCTTATCGCCCATGAAGAAACCAAAGTTTACAACATAAGCACCGACTGCAATACAACTATCGGCTGTTGATGGAAAGGTTACAGTTGTCTCGTCTGTTACATGCGATGTCCAATGGGATGTTCCGCTCCATGATTGTGACACATCAACAACGTAACCATCAATTATAGTTTCACCAGAAGATTTAACTTTAATTTTCCATTTGCCCTTAACATTTCCGGAATCTTTCTCAGAAAACCCAAGTCTGAACATAACTGTTCCTTTTGGAGATACATCTCTTGAGTAAAACACATTGTACTTGCCTACTTTAATAAAACCTGAACCTTCGGTTAAATCTAGTGATTCATCTTTATCAGGGGTTACTACTTTAAAAGATAACCTACTATCAGGATTTCTCCATAAGAAAGATATAAATACACCATCGTTAATTTTCCCCTGTGAGTTTCGCGGACAGGAAATCGAATAAGTCACTTCTTCACCATTATCTATTGTATCTTTTATATGCATGGTTCCAGAGGCTAAATTACCGCCGCCGCCAACAATTGTAATTCCATCCCTTGCCATTTGATTTGTGATTTCTTCTTCTTCTGTTGAACCATCAAGGAACTCCCATGTCCATTCACCGTCTTCAAACAACATTATGTTTACTTTCTCTTCTCTTATGAAATTAACAAGGTCCGGAAAGTTTTTAACAAACCTTGGGGTATAGTCATACTTTATATTCGCCATAACAATCTCAGCTTCGGGAGCAATGCCGTGAATTTTTTGAACACCATAATGCCCTCCTAAAATTAATCCAGCAACACCCGTTCCGTGCCCTATGCTGTCTTCTTCTGTTTCAATCAGGTCTATACCTCTGCGTCTAATTGTTCCACTTTTTTCCCTAACTACTTTTACCTTTGAGGTTTTTAAAGCAACAAGTTTTTCTCCTACATCAAGTTTATTGTTCTTGTTTTCGTCAATCGAAATAAAAAACTGTTCACCATAAGTGGGATCACTTTCCTTAAATCCGTCTTCTAAACCGTAATCTCTTTTCCTATTGTTATTTTTGTCGACGTAGAGAAAGTCCATGTCAGGATTATACTTCTTAGGGTCAGTTTCAAGCATACCAAAAGTATTATCTGTCATTTCAATATATCTTAGTATTTCATCATCATTTGCCTTCCCATCTTTGTTAATATCAACAGCATCCTTTCCTGGTTTAAAGACACCGTCACCATCGGTGTCAATCCATTCGAAGTTTCCTCCATCGGCAAAGAAGAACATTGGATGAAATACATCTATTCCAGAGTCAACGTCTCCAACAACTACACCTTTTCCTGTGAGAGGGTTGCCTTCCTTGTCAAAAAACTTTTCTTTTAAAACTGTTGTGATTACTATATCTTCCTGACCAAATTGTGAGTATGATATTTTCAAAGGAAGTAAAAAAATAATTAGTAGAAATGTTAAAGTTTTTGTTTTGTTTTTCATTTGCTCAATATAATTTTTAAGTTCATATATTTTTAAAATAATATTTTGATATAAGTAGTTCTAACTTTAAAATTCAAAAATGATTCTGCCGTTTAGTTGTTGTTATTCTCTTTTAGTTTTTCAAGCATCTTCAAACCATTTTCATTGTTCGGATTAATCTCCAGAGATTTTTCATAATTTTCAATCGCAAGCTCATTATCACCATTGATCATGTATGCTTCGCCAAGACTATCATACACATTAAATGATTCTGGATAAGATTCAACATTCAATTTAAATATTTCGATAGCTTCTTTAACTTTTTCCATTATTAATAGGTCGTATCCAAGAACGTTTAATTGGTTTTCTTTGAAATTATACTCTTCCGGTTTTGTTTCCTTTAGTTCTTTGTACTTAGTAACAACTTCATCAAACTTACCTTCGAGTATTAAGCCCATTAAAACATCTGCTATCGACATCTTTGGCTCAGATACACTAATCAACTCTACATCGAATATTAGAGTTGCGTTTGGCGGTATTACATCACCGGAGCCTTTTTCTCCATAGCCAAGATCGGGTGGAATAATTAATCTCATTTTATCCCCAACATTCATTAAGGCTATCCCTTCATCCCATCCTTTAATAACCTGACCTTCACCTAAAACAAATTCTATCGGTTCTCCTCTTTCAATAGATGAATCGAAAACCTTTCCGTTTGTTAGCATACCGGTATAGTGTACTTCAACTGCTTTTCCGGAAATCGCTTGCTCACCTGAACCTTTCTCTATTACTATATACTCCAACCCACTCTCTGTAACAACTGTATCTTGGTTTTCAGAATCTAACTGAGCTAAAGAATAGTTTACAAAACACACAATTGTAAACAATGCTATTATAAAAACTTTCATTATGGTGTTATATAAATTATGAAAAATTATTATTTGTTATTTTGAAAGAGAACCAAAACTTTATACAACTGACAAACAAACTTATTTAATAAATATCATTTTCTTTGTATCTACGAATTGTTCTGTTTTAAGTTTATCCGAATAGATAAACATGCGATAAAAATAAATTCCAGATGACAACTCTGACGCATCAAAATTTATCGTGTAACTACCCGAAGCCTGGTTTTCATTAACCAATGATTTAACCTCTCTGCCTGAAATATCAAACACGCTTATATTAACATAGCTCCTTCGGTGAATCTGATAGTTTATATGTGTAACAGGATTAAAAGGATTCGGGAAGTTCTGTCCAAGTGTATAATCCTCAACAATATTAGTGTTGGATGATATTCCAACCGTTGGACTAAGCAAGTCTTTTTCAAAAACACCTTTACCGTGTGTTGCTGCTCTTAATTTTCTGTTGTTTGGTGAAATGCACAGATCCATAATTATCGCTGCATCCGTCATTCCGTTTTGAAATTCAGACCAGTTCGTGCCGCTGTTGGTTGAAACATAAACTCCTATATCATTCCCTAAGTAAATATGATTGGGGCTCAGAGGATCTACAATAACAGAAGAAGTTGGTACATCCGGTAATGACTGACCTATATCCACCCAGTTATCACCGGAATCAGTTGATTTATAAAGGTGAGAAGTTCCGAACCCAGATAACACAACATAGATTACTGTATCATTCGTTGGGTCAACTGCTATATCAATAGGATATCTATCAGGCAATGTTGATGTTATATTTTCCCAATTACTACCGGCGTTTGTAGTTCTAAATATTCTTGCCCTGGAATTTACAGGTGCTGTTGAGGCAAATACTTTATCCGGATTAGTACTCGAAATAGCAAACGTAAGTAAGGGATTCCCATCGAGATCATTACCGTTGTTTGTCGTTGTCCATGTGCTACCTCCATTTGTTGATTTATGTACTCTGCTGCTTCCAGCATACATCATATTTGGATTACTTACACCCAAAATAAACGGCGCGATAAATCCCTCAGTACCTCCTGAGGGTACAGGAATGTAAGAAAAATTCGTTCCACCGTCTGTTGATCTACTGACATTTAGATATTGTGAAGAACCGTACATAATATAATTACTCAAAGAGTTTATTGCTGTGCAACTCCCATCACCGCCTAAAACTCTGATCCATGCAAGATCCCCATCAAAAATTGCTGTGGAGTTATCCTGCATTCCACCGATAGATAGAACAGAATCTACAGTACCCGACGAAAACTTCTTATAAAATTGAGTTGTCTGATAACCACCGTTCAAACCCTCAAAGGTTTCGCCAAAATTAGTTGTCCTGAAAACACCACCATCATTTCCAAAGTATACTATATCGGGATTTGTCGGATGAATTGCAAATGCATGATGATCTGCATGTGAATAGTTAGGAGGTCCTTCAGGTCCTCCAATCGGTACTCTTCCAAAGTACCATGCACTCCAGCTCGATTTTTTTACAAGATTGGTTCCACCGGTAGTTGATTTCCATACATCGACACCCGCAGTTAATACTTTAGTGGATTCCACAGGATGAACGACTACGAAATGCGAAAACCATCCCTGGTAGGTTGCATAGTCTTGCGTAGATACCGTTGTCCAGGTGTCACCATTATTTACGGTCTTGACAAGCCAGGTACCGGCTCCAGTGTAGCTCCCGTTTCCAATACTTGCAAAAATAACGTTTGGGGATGTCTGATAAACACAGAACAACGCTTTCCCGCCGTACGATGAAGGAAGTCCGTTTGTGAGTTTTACCCAACTGTTTCCGCTGTTGATTGTTCTGTAAAATCCATTACCCGTACTGCCAAGATTTCCGCAAGCGATGAGAATCATACTTGTATCGGAAGGGTTGATGATAAGATCCGTAACCATTATAGTTGAATGCATCGGTGTCCAGTTTACCCCTGCATCATAAGACCTGTATGTTCCCTCGGTTGTTCCTGCCCAAACTGTATTCGGATTTAATGGGTTAATTTTTACAACCTGTACACCCCTTCTCTGGTTATACGACCAATCAAGACTTTTACTCCAATTTAAACCACCGTTAGTTGTTTTTAAAATACCAATACCATAACTCCCCCGGGTAGTTCGGACTGTTATTCCACCAAAAGAGTTTTGATAGCCATACACCTCACCCGTTCCAATATAAATTGTATTAGTATCAGTTGGGGAAATTGCAATCGCTCCAACGCCAAGCACAGGATAACCCGTAACTATATATTCCCATGCACTTGTTCCAACGCCCCCTGTATAACTTCTCCACAATCCACCGCTTGCAGCGCCAGCATAAATAGTGTTAGGATTTAAAGGATTTATAACAATTGAATTTGTTCTCCCGCCTATATTGTAAGGTCCGATTTGATACCATTGGGTTGTATCAAAATTATCAAGGTTGCTATTCAAGTTTTGTTTTGAGTAAATATATGCATCGTAGTAACCAATATCGGGTATAACTTTATTGGGATATGCTCTTTGATTTGCCCAAAGATCAAGAGCGTCCATAGCCCCGGATGTCTTTATTGGTATTTCATTTTTTCCACTATCATTATTAATATAAATAATTCCTGGGATTGTATGAATTAATACAAAGACAATTGTTAATATTATTGTGTTACCCTTTTTCATTGTCCATTAATTAGTTAATAAAAAGATTACATTATAAAATAGCAATTCTTGAAACGTTTTAAAAGGATTAGAATTTGTTTCAATTTTATACAATTAACTTTTACATGTATATTTAATAAATTCAATTTATGCAAAATTTAGTACCGGATTTCATATTAAATAATTACAAGAACAACATCCTGAAAGGAGAGATGGATGCTTTTACAATGTTCATAGATATATCGGGGTTTACAAGCTTAACAGAAAATCTAATGCAAGGAGGCAATGAGGGGGCAGAAGTATTATCAGATATTTTAAAAAATATTTTTAAATCCACTGTTAATCATGTATATGAATATGGTGGTTTCATCTCAACTTTTGCAGGAGATGCATTTACCTCTATTTTCCCTTTATTACAAGATCAATCACATTTTACCCAGGCACAAAATATTGTTCTTTGTGCGGAAAAAATATTACAAAGGTTTAAGGAAAACCCGGTGCAAAAAACTAAGTTTGGAAGTTTTGAGTTCGGGGTCAGCATTGGATTATCAACAGGTATTGTTAAATGGGCAATTGTGGGCAGCAAAGATAAATCCTTTTACTTTATGGGTAACGCAATTGATAACTGTGCATTATCCGAAAATGCAGGAAGTATAAATGAAATAATCATCGATGAAAGAATTAAACAACATTTAAAATCCGAAGGTATAGAGTTAAAACAAACCGAGAGCAATTTCTTTAAACTTCAAGGTGTTAAGATTGCAAACACAAAACTTTCAATACATAAAACCGGCACAAGCCATTTAGGATTTACAAAAGAAATCTTTTCAAAGAAGTTTTTTTCTGAAGCAGTTTTCAAAGTTAAAGAGCCGGGAGAGTTTAGAAATGTGGTTTCAGTATTTATTTCTTTCGACGGTATTACTGAAAACAATGAACTAAATAAATTCTTTACTATACTTATCGACAGTATAAACTTTTATTCCGGTTATATAGAAAATTTTGACTTTGGAGATAAAGGAGGAGTCATCCCGTGTTTCTTCGGAGCACCCATTTCTTATGAAGACAACTTAACAAGAGCACTAAACTTTATTTCAACAACAAAGCAGAAAACTTTTGATGATTCACTTTTGAATAATTTAAAATACCGGATTGGAATAACTTTTGGAAAAGTGTATGCAGGAATTATAGGAGGCGATGAACGCAATCAATACACAATGTTGGGAAGTAAAGTTAATTTAGCTGCGCGCTTCATGATGACAGCAAATTGGGGAGAGGTCTGGACAGATGAGAAAATCTATCAAAAACTTAAAGAGGAATACTATTTTGAAAAACAACCCGAACAAAATTTCAAAGGTTATAAGGATAAAATAACACCCTACAGATTAATAGATGAACAGGAAGAAAAATTCACTGATCTAAACACCAGTGCAATTGTGGGCAGAGATACCGAACTAAAAAAAATGATGAGTTTTATTAAGACTATTTTTAAAAACAGGTTCGCAGGGGTAGTGTATATAAACGGTGAAATTGGTATAGGCAAAACAAGGTTAATTGATGAATTCAGGAAAAAGCTTGTAGAAGCCAACACCATTCGCTGGCTCTATTGTCCTAACGAAGAGATAATCAGGCAACCCCTTAATCCATTTAAATATTTTCTTACAAATTATTTTAAACAATCACTTAATAATTCTATTGAAGAAAATAAGAATGCATTCAACCGGGAAGTAGATCTGCTAATATCTAAATTACAAGAAACCCTACATGCTAATAAAAATAAAAGCGAAGACATAACCCATATCAGCAATGAATTAGAAAGAACTCGCTCCATACTCGGTGCTATGGTCGATCTTCACTGGGAAGACTCTCTTTATGAACAATTAGACCCTCAATTAAGATTCGAGAATACATTATTTGCATTCTACAATTTGATAATTGCCGGGTGTCTGCTACAACCTGTAATTATTGAAATCGAAGATGCTCAGTGGCTTGATAATGATTCCAAGGAATTATTGAATGTGCTAGCCAGAAACATAAGCGACCTGCCTCTCGCAATTGTTATCTCCAGCAGGTATCTTGAGGATGGCAGTAAGTTCTCTTTAAATCTTGACAGCAGCATTCCTCACTGTGATATTGAGCTCGAATACCTCTCGCTTGAAGGGACAAAATCTCTTACAGAGCAGTTGTTAGACGATAAGATTGATGAAAGTTCAGCAATGTTTTTAAAAGAGAAAACAAATGGTAATCCTTTTTTCATAGAACAGTTGATTCTTGATTTTAAAGAAAGAGAGTATTGGAAAAAAAGAAATGAAGTTTTTACATTAGAAATAGCAGACACTCACATTAAAGAAGGTAAACGAACGCCCTTCTCTTTAACAACCGAAGAAACAATCCCCTCAACAATTAACAGTGTGTTATTATCAAGATTTGACAGGCTGACATCCGAAATAAAAGAAGTAGTACAAACAGCTTCGGTTTTAGGAAAGGAGTTTGAAATACAGGTAATAACCCAAATGTTAAAAGACGTTGATGATCTGTTGACCAAAATAAAAGCCGCTGAGAAAAAACAGATTTGGGCAGTGATAGAGGAACTAAAATGTGTTTACAAGCATACTTTGTTGAGAGATGTAGTTTATAACATGCAAATGCGGGCACGATTACGCGAACTTCATCTTTTAGCGGCAAACTCAATAATGAAATTATCCGGTGATGCTTTCACTTTAAAAACCTTAGAACAATATGGTTATCATTTTGGCGTAGGGAATAATATTATTAATGAGAACAATTTAATAACACTAACGAAAGAACTGTTATCAGACAACAAAGATGCCGTAATTGAATATCTTAATTTACAAAAAGACTTAGCAAATAAATATAAAAAGAACTATAACAACGAAGAAACTATCGAGAAATGTGAGCAGGTAATTACCATTGCAGAAATGCTTGGTGACTTTAAAATTGAAACAGAATATATGGTGATAAAAGGTAGTGTTTTACAATTGACTGGAAAGTTTGATGAAGCACAAAATGTTTTCAAAAAATCTCTGAGGAAAGCAGAAAATAATAATGATCTTAGTAACATGGGAAAAAGTTATAGTGCTTTGGGAAGAGTTCGGGAAGATAAAGGCGATTATGAACTGGCAATTTCCTTCCAGGAAAAAGCAATACACTTGTTCGAAAAAATTCAGGACAAAACCGGTTTAGCATCAAGTATAGGAAGCTTGGGAGACATATATTATGAGAAAGGTGATTACAACAAAGCCATGAATTTCTACAGCAAACAATTGCTGATTAATAAAGAAGCCGGAAATAAAAAAGGGATACACATTGCTGTCGAAAGCATGGGGGATGTTTTAAAAGAACAGGGTGATTATAACCATGCATTAAAATACTTAGGTAAGTCTCTTAAGATTTTAGAAGAATTTGACGACAAGATTGGAATATCAATGACCATAGGCAATATGGGAAATGTATACTACGATAAAGGAGACCTGGCTAATGCTATTAAGTGTTATGAAAAGCAGTTAATGATATGTGAAAGCTTAGGTTATAAGAAAGGCATTTCAGCAGCTTTAGGAAATTTAGGAACTATTTTTATTGAAAAAAACGATTTCAAACAAGCATTGAAATATCTTGGAAGATCATTAAAAATTTTAGAGGAATTGGGTGATAAAGCAGGAATAACAATGGTAGTTGGAAACATTGGCAACCTGTATGTTAATAAAGGTAAGCTCGAAAAAGCAATGATATATTACGAAAAGCAATTAAAGATTTGCAAAGAGCTTGGACACAAACGAGGGATCGCTATTGCACTTGGAAACATTGGGATTGTACATACTGAACTGGGAAGTTACGAGCAAGCACTTGAGTACTTAAAAAATTCTCTTGAAATTCTTAACGAACTTGGAAGTAAAAGAATTATTTCAATTAACCTTGGTAATGTCGGAAACGTTCATAAAGAAAAAAACGAGTATGACAAAGCCATAAAGTGTTATGATGAAGCAATCTTAATCTGTAATGAAATCGGTGCAAGTTATAATTTAATTCATATATTAATAGAAAAAGCTGAGGTGCTTTTCCTTCAAAAGAAATACAGGCAAGCTAATAAATTAATATCGGAAGTTATAAAAAAACCCGTTGATAAAGGAAGTAACGATAATATTTTTAAAGCTAATTTGCTTTTACATAAAACTGAGTACTTTATTGAAAGCAAGGAAAAATCGATCGTACAACTTCAAAAATTATTTAACACTACTAATGAAGAAAAAGATATAGCAGATCTGCATTACGAATTGTACCAGCTACTTACTATTAACGAAGACAACATTGTTGATAAAAACCAATTAGATGAACACAGAAAAGAATCTTTGAAAATGTATAAAAAGATTTACAGGATTACGAAAGCATTCAAATATAAAAAAAGGATAGGGGGGCTTACATCAAAAAAGGATTGATTATTATTCCGTAAGCAACTCAATCTTAACAGAATCTTTTTCTTAAACTAACAACTCACCTTTCAATACTGTCACTGCTTCCCCTGCTATATAAACTCTTTCATCCTCAACCCTAATACTCAAAACACCTCCTCTTTTGGAAGCCTGAAATGCTCTCATATTATTTTTGTTTAATTTTTTCATCCAGTAAGGTCCTAACACACAATGCGCCGAACCTGTTACCGGGTCCTCGTTTATTCCATAAGCCGGGGCAAAGAACCTCGATACAAAATCAAACTCCTTTGAAAAAGATTTTGAAGTAACAATTACTCCACAATCAGTTATTTTTTTCAAAGCACTGAAATCAGGTTTTGTATTTATGACAATGTCTTCCGATTCAACCTCAAAAATGTAATAACCCTTTGCCTTCCCTGAGTAAACAAAATCTATTCCGAGAGCTTCCTGCAACTCCTTTGTTCCTCCAATTTCCTTTATAGACATTGAAGGAAAATTAAGTTCAATCTCTTTATTCTTTTTTTCTGCGGTTAATACTCCGCTTTTTGAATTAAAAATTGCTACCTCACTATTTTCTAATAAAGAACTCTCCCACAATATATGTGCACTTGCTAATGTAGCATGCCCGCATAAATCAACCTCAACTTCCGGAGTAAACCACCGTAGTTCAAAACCTTTACTGCTCTTTCTTAGAAATGCTGTTTCGGATAAGTTCATCTCAGCCGCAACACTCTGCATCCAGTTCGAATCAACATCTTCATTCAGTAAGCAGACTGCTGCCGGGTTTCCTTTGAATGCTTTATCTGTAAAAGCATCGACTATATAAATCGGGCAATTCATATTAATAAACTGAGTTTATGTTTTTAAATAATAGCGGCAGCTTCAATTTCCACAAGCATTCCCGGGTCTACAGGAACTTTGACTTCAATTAAACAATAATAAATTAATTTTGACCTTCCTTTAAATAAGTCTCAAGATCCAGCGACGAAAGATTCTCATAACCAACATTTCTTAGCATAGTTACAACTTGTCCTCTTAAAAAAGTTGAATGATTAACACAATGCATAATCACTCTATACAACTGCGTTTTGAATTTTTCCCCATCAGGAGTAGAATACTCAAAGTCTGAGTTAAGTTGGCTTTCATCAAGAGACGTTGCATACGAAACTAATCTATGAGACTGGTCAAGAAATTTCTTTTGGAATTCAATGAAGCTGCCGTTGAAGTTTTCACTCGTGTTTTTCGATGTTGTATCTCCGTTGAACCTGTTGTACCATATTGTTTCATTATCCCATATTTTATACACCGTTTCATTAATAATCGTTATACGGTCATTCATTATCACATCATTCACGGTTTCATTAATAGCTGATAAGAAATAACAAATTTTTGAATTCGCCCAGAGATTGTAATTCGTATAATTCTTTAAAAGTTTTTTCATAAAGTTATTTAATTCAATTTAACGATAATAGAAATCTTTATCTAAGCAAATGAAAAAGATGTTTTGTAAGCAATTGCAACATCTGTTAAAAATTTCTATCGGACAGCTTATTACTTTTCAAGCCACTGATCTGCCTGGCGCAGACAGGTTCACAGATTATGCTTATGAATTTCATTTAATATCAGTCATTTTTTTGAATACTATTCTATCTTTAAATTTTCCTCCGGTGATTCATCGAGTAATGACTGTGGAAGTGATTTCGTTGCTTTTGCTCCAAGTTCTTTAATGTTTTCTGCTTTTCTTATTAAATTACCCCGTCCCTCTGATAATTTATTCATAGCTTTATCATAATTCGCCTGAGTAGTTTTTATATTACTTCCAACCAAAGACAAATCATCAACAAAGCCAACGAACTTATCATACAAGTCGCCGCTTTGCCTAGCGATCTCTAAAGCATTCTTGTTTTGCTTCTCCTGCTTCCATATACTTGCAATCGTTCTTAACGTGGCGAGTAAAGTGGTGGGGCTAACGATAACAATATTCTTCTCAAAAGCTTCATAGAACAAATTGGGATCATTCTGAACAGCTAATGCAAATGCCGGTTCAATTGGTACAAACATTAAAACAAAATCAGGGCTGTTCAGTTTATATAGACTTTGATAATTCTTCTCACCCAATTCCTTAATATGATTTCGTATCGACCTAATATGCTCTTTCAAAGAAACGGTGCTTTCGGCTTCATTATCCGTTGAACTAAATTGTTCGTACGCTACTAATGAGACTTTTGAATCTATAATTATATTTTTATCATCAGGTAAATAAACAATAACATCTGGCTTTTGAAGCTTGCCATCGGCGGTTTTGAAACTCTCCTGAATTTTGTATTCCCTATCTTTTACAAGACCAGATTTTTCAAGAACACTCTCGAGAATAAATTCACCCCAGCTGCCGCGGGCTTTAGAGTCACCTTTTAACGCTTTTGTAAGATTGTTTGCGTCCTTGCTCATTTGCTGGTTAAGCTCGTGAAGTGTTTTAATCTGCTGAACAAGACTTGCTCTTTCATTAGACTCCTTCAAATATTTATCTTCTACCTTCTTTTCAAAATCTTTTATCTTTTCACTTAATGGTCTTAGTATCTGGTCTAAATTTTCTCTGTTCTGTTCCGTAAACTTAACGCTCTTCTCCTCGAGAATCTTATTCGCAAGGTTTTCAAATTCTTTTGTAAACTTAGTCTGCAATTCTTCTATCTCTTTTCTCTCTTCTTCAAGTCTGTTTTGTAAATTCAAAAAATCAGCTTTACCGGCTGATAGCTCAGAGTTAAGTTTCAAAACCTTGTCCCTTTCACCTGAAAGTTCGCTCTCAGTCTTTTCAATTTCTTTTTCAAGAAGTGAACTTCTCTCTTCCGATTTGCTTACGCTGCTTTTGAATTTATACTTGCTAATAAAATACGTGAAAAGAGTACCGACGAGAATTCCAATTATTAAATATATTATATCCATTTATTGATTTGATTATAGTAATAAAATGTTACCCTCTTTGGCTTATTTAAGAGAAAGAGAAATCTTCAGGGCTTCGTCAATCTCAAGCATTTTATGTCTATCTAATGATCCATATTTCGTGATTAATCTTTTATCTTTATCAACTGTTCGAATTTGTCCGCAGTCAACATAACTTTCCTCTTTTAGTCCACCTTCTTCTTTCTCAAGAAAAATCATTATTGGAATAGGTTTAGTTATTTCTTTTACACTTGATATAGGAGCTATAATAGTGACAGGGCTAAATTTGTTACCAATATCATTTTGAATAATTACCGCAGGACGGGCTTTCCCAATTTCTTTACCCACAATAGGGTCAAGATTAACAAGGTAAACATCTCCCCGAAGAAGTGGATCAATTATCCCGGTTTTATTCTTTATCTGCATGTTTCCATTCCTCTTGAGATTTTAAATAATATTCATAATTTGCTTTATACCCAGCCTCAAGCTCCTTTTCTATTTTCTCTTTTTCAATCTGGTTAATATAATTTTGCAAAGCTCTCCGGGCTATTTCACTCACAGGCAGTTTAGTTTGTTTAGATATATTATTGACTCTTTTTAATGTTTCAGAGTTAATAAAAAAACTTAATCGTTCTTTTTTGTTAAAAGATTGAACAGTTGGCATAGACGCTCCTTTGTTAAATTGTTACACATAATATGTGTATAAATGTGTGTCTTATCAAGTGCAAATTCGTGTGTCAAAATATTAAAAAATTAATTTTGAGATTTAATATATTATATCTCAATCTTATTAGACCTTTGACCTAAGCTAATAATTTTTGTGATTTGCAAATTTTATATAGTATTGTATTTAAATTATGCAATTAATATGTTCCAATGTTTATTAAAATTAATTTTTAACAAACCATTAATTTCAAACTATTTTAACAATAATTAACTCGGAGGTTAATTATTAGTTAGACAGTAAATTTATAATTTAATACAAAAGGAAATCAGAATGAATATCTATGTAGGAAATTTGTCGTACGAAGTCACTGAAGAAGACTTAAAGCTTGCATTCGAACCATTCGGGAAGGTTGAGTCTGCTAATCTTATAAAGGACAAGTATAGTGGTCAATCAAAAGGTTTTGGATTCGTGGAGATGGCTTCTAAAGAGGAAGGGCAGTCTGCAATCGACGGGCTCAATGGCACAGAGTTAAAAGGAAAAGCTCTTAACGTGAATGAGGCTCATCCCCGCACCGAAAGACGCGGTGGTAGAGGAGGTTATGGTGGTGGCAGAGGAGGACAAGGCGGTAACAGAGGAGGTTACGGTGGTGGCAGCGGAGGACAAGGTGGTGGTAACAGAGGAGGACAAGGCGGGGGCAGAGGAGGACGAGGCCGTAGCTTCTAATCCTCGACATATATAACTATGATCATATAATATTTAGACTAACAAGCCGCTCAACCAGACAGTCCAAACAAGTTAGGGTAAACTGTTTTTCAGAGCGGCATTGTAGTTTTGAGTTGCGGCTTCGCAACCATTCGTTACGTGTGCGGTAATAACTCATAAAAAAAAGAATTAAGAAAAATTCTTTTGATCGTATTGTTCCTGGTTGAATTTCGTTCTCATCTTATATTCTAAAAATACTATCCTACTTCGAATAATATTTAACTTCGGTGATTATGCATCTGTAATTTCGTAAATTCGATTAAACGACATCAAAATGTCCTCTCTTAATTTTCTGTCGTACTAAATATTGTTTGTAAATTAAAATTTAAAGAAGATAATCATGCAATTTTATAAAAATATTAAAAATGAAACAGCGTATTTCGCTGTAGTTTTTATCAGCCAGGGAGGTTCTAATGTCTGTTGAACCAACTTTACAAAAGGGATTTAACGAGCTAATAACTTCAAAAGCATTGCTCAGAACTTTGGATGATGCGGGGTACGAAACTCCAACACCAATCCAGGTACAAATGATCCCTGAGATTTTAGAAGGAAAGGATGTCGTAGGTCAGGCTCAGACGGGTACAGGAAAAACAGCGGCATTTGCTTTACCATTATTGGAACGTATTAATCTCAAATTAACGAAGCCGCAGGTTCTTGTTTTAACGCCAACAAGGGAATTAGCAATTCAAGTAGCAGAAGCTTTCCAGAAATATGCAGGACGCATGAAAGGTTTTCATGTTTTACCAATTTATGGTGGACAGGATTATGAAAGACAGTTCCATCGTCTAAAACAAGGTACCCATGTTGTTGTCGGGACTCCCGGGAGAGTGATGGATCACATGAGGCGTGGGACACTTAAGCTCGACATGTTGAGTTGTCTGGTTCTTGATGAAGCCGACGAAATGCTGCGAATGGGATTTATCGATGATGTGGAATGGATATTGGAACAGACGCCGGGTAAACACCAGATTGCGCTTTTTTCGGCAACCATTCCGCAAGCCATCAGGCGAATTGCTCACAAGTATCTGAAAGACCCGGTATCAATTACCATAAAATCACGAACCACCACTGTTGAAGCCACGCGTCAACGCTTCTGGATGGTCAGCGGATTTCATAAACTTGATGCACTGACACGAATTCTGGAAGCAGAATCTTTTGACGGGGTTCTAATATTTGTACGTACCAGAACTGCAACCGTTGAACTTTCGGAAAAATTAGAAGCCCGTGGCTTTCTATCCGCACCGCTCAGCGGAGATATTGCACAAAGACAAAGAGAGCGAACGATAGAACATTTAAAAAAAGGTAAACTCAATATTCTTGTGGCAACGGATGTCGCGGCAAGAGGATTGGACGTTGACCGTATCAGTCATGTAATAAATTATGATATCCCGCATGATACGGAAGCTTATGTTCACCGTATTGGTCGTACCGGACGGGCAGGGCGAAGTGGCGAAGCAATATTGTTTGTTGCTCCGCGGGAAAGAAGAATGCTGCATACAATTGAAAAAGCCACCAAACAAAAAATCGAGATGATGGAATTACCTTCTACGGAAATAATAAACAATCAACGTATCGCCCGCTTTCAACAGCGTATAACAGATACGCTTGCTGTGGAAGAATTGGGGTTGTTTTACCAGATAATTGAACAATACCAGCAGGAACACAATATGCCCGCATTGGAAATTGCAGCCGCTCTGGCAAAAATTGTACAGGGCGAAACTCCCTTGCTGGTGACAAACCAACCCCGAATAACCTCGTATGAATACGAAGAAAAACCTCGAAGGAAAAAAGATTTTTCGAAACGCAGCAAAGAGATGATGAAACCCGGTGAAGGAATGGGACGCTACCGGATAGAGGTAGGAAAAAGGCATAACACAAACCCGAGCAAGATAGTTGGTGCACTTACAAACGAAGGAGGATTAGAAAGCGAATTAATTGGAAAGATAAAAATTTATGACGATTACAGCACTGTGGATTTGCCTGATAGAATGCCAAAAGATGTTTTACGCAATTTGAAAAAGCTTCGTGTGTCCGGTCAGAAAATAAATATTTCAAAAAAAACTGATTTCGCAGAAAAGACAAGCAGTAAAAAGAAACGCAGAGATAAAAAGAAGCACAAAAAGAATTAAATGGGATTGTGTTTTTTGAGCGTGTGAAAATTATAGAAATGATTGTTGTGTAAGATGTTTCTCATCTCTCTGCTGACTAGCAGATATAATAAGCCTGCCTACAGAAGGCAGGCATAAACGACTTTCGCCGGGAGGAATCCAGGAAAGGGTTCACACAAAGTCACAAAGAACGCAAAGATAAATAGTAGACTTCAAGAGTGCATAAAGCTTTTGGAGTCTTTTTTGTTGGAAAATGGTTATTTTTAAAACTGTCAGGGGTCCCGAGAAATCCCCGATGAACAGGGACAATTGGGACTGATGGGCACAGGAAAATTGTTGTTTGAATGAATTTTTGTAGAAGGAGTCATCAAATATCATCAAAAATCACAGGAATTAACCTTTTAAATTCCTTTAATAGAGGTACAGCAATCTCTCGCATTTGAGGATGAGCGAACTGTGAAGTTCTTAGTTTAAAAAAATGCCGCCACTCTCTTAAGTTCATAGTCATTACTATCTCAGTCTTTAAAGAGTTAGGCAAGACGCTTCTTGCCTCTTGAGGGGATGCACCAAGAGCTAATAATTTAAAATAATATTTTTCACTCGCTTCCATTGCTTTTTTCCACACTTCACGCTTTCTCTTGTCCTCTTCAGTATCACTTACCCAGAAACATGGTTCAATTACGGTTATTTCATTACCAAATTTATCTTCAGAGTAATTACAATACCTAGTACTCTCCTGACTGTAGCTTGCAATTCTATGACGAACATTCTCGTGTGTAACACCCCTGTCACAAATAACTCTAACCGTGACTTTTTCATGTTCAATTACTGACTCATGACCAGAATCCAATATCTTATAAATTAATTCTTCAGCAGAATCATCAGTAGTTTTATCTTCACTCTTATAGCAAGTACGACCAGCTCTTTCCAGTTTTTTCAAAACTTCTTTGCCGTTAATGTCGTCTTCAATTATGAAAATAGCTTTGAGGATTTTCATTTTTATGTTTATTTAATAAAATCAAAAGATACTGTCTTTTGTATTCCCTTTGTGAGCCAGTCGCCAAATTCTTCCGGGCAAGAATATAAGATTTGAATTTCCGGGTTGGCCTCCCACGCAAAATATAAACCGAGTGTTTGTAGTTTTGTATTCATAGGGGAAATAAAAATGTTATAATCTTGTATATTTTTCTTTATACTTTTTTCTATATCTTGTTTAGCTTTATATGGATCCTTCGCAGAAACATTTACTTCTTCCGCTTCAAAATGATTCTTTAGAGAAGAAACTATTTCTCTATTTATTTCGAGGAATTTTCTATCCGTTGGTTCATCTCCAATTGCAATTATTGTTTTTGACGGTTCGACTTTCTTCCATATATATAATGCTCGATCAAACTCAAATCCTACAAGTAATATGAGTAATTTGTTTTTATCAACAGATTGTACCCCACTAAAAAAGGGAATGTTAGATACATTTTGAGCATATTTTGAGATTTCTTTGTTAGTGTATTTAGGGATAGTATAATAAAATGTTAGTTTGCTCACGCCATATTTTTTTCTCAATAGATATAATAAAACTAAAAGATTTTGTCTATTAAATGTTGAAATATCTAAGAAAATTTTAGAATCTTTTAAATTAATATAATTTTTCTGCAAATATTTATTTAAATTCTTCACAAGTTCCAATGAGTCAAAATATGAAGTTTCAATAATTGTCTTTTGTATACCCTTTAAATACTTTTCTGTCAGTGAAAGATTTTTCAATACTCGTTTATCTTTTTTATATTCATTGTTTATCAATAATAAATAATTATCTATTATTGGTTTATCAAGTTTTTGAAAGAAACCCAAAGCTCTTTCCTCAAGACCTAACATTGTGATAAATAATGTTTCCATAAGTATATTTCTTAGAAATCAAACAGTTCTAATTGGATAATTTCTTCATTTAATTTTTCTTTAACAAATAATTTTTTAAATTCATTCAGATCATTTATCGCAACTAACAAAAGATCTTGCGATATTTCAAAACGTCCTTGGAAACTTGATAAGTCCAACTGAAATCTAGGACAAAGTCTCCTGTTTAAAATAAAGCATTCAAGTATTTCATTACCGGATTTTGCTCTGTACCATTTGGGGTGAAAAAATGCTTTTTGTATTGAGTAATCTAATATTTTTTGTAAGTTATCATCGCGCACAGATTCTTTCACCGAGAACGAAATTATCCTAGGTTCTCTACTTTTTTTATCATTTAATCGCATTTTGAAAGCTATACATAATGATTCTATTAGGTTGTTTAAACCTACAAGAATCTTTCTTTTTTCTGATCCTTGCGGCTCTAATCTCATTGGTCTTATTATTTCTGCTTCAATAAGTGCGGATGAATATTTTTCAATAATATTTCTTTGTACTTCATAAGACAAAAATTTTATTTCTTTAATATCTATACTTGGATTACTTTCTCTGTGTTTTTCTATCATTAAGAAACACGGCTGTAGGAATGATCTTATGATCCCTGAAGAAAAATGAACCAAATTATCAAAACCCGTATAAGAGTAACTTGTCTTTTTTAAAAAAAGTTGAAAGAACCTTGCCATAGAATATTTCCTAATATAGTTCGTTTTGCTTATTGGTTTTTTATTTTCAGGTAACTTGTCATATTCTTTCGCTGTGAATGCTTCGGATTCTTTCTTTTTTTTCAAATCTTCTGGATTCTCCGGAATTAATTCACTTATATTTTTAACCTTAAAACCTGCAATATCAAGCCTTTTTTCGGCAATTTGTTTTAGTCTATTATAATATGAAAACTTATCCGTTGTATATAGACTATCTAAATCAACAAAATAATAATCGTGCGTCTCCTGTATATGTCTATCTTTAAGATCTGTAAATATTTTATATGAAAGAGGTTGACAGGATACTTTTATACTAGCAAGAGAATGCTTACGTTGAGAAATAAGAGTATTAGTTATTTCCTTTTGAAAGTCTAATAGTTCATTTGCTTCATCAAATAATAAATAATATGGTATATTTTTATTTATTATTTCGTCTCTCAAAGAGTTAAATAATGTATGAAGAAAACTATTCTCGTCTAAAGAAACATCTGCGAGACGAGATGATTTTGAGACAATCCTGTTTTCAGGCAGACCATAATTTTGTTGATATTCATTAAATGAATTATCAATCTTCTTTTTTTCTCCATATATTACCTTTCTAAGTTCATTTAATGTTTTTTTTCCACCTAACTCACCTCCTAACCAATTAATAACTTTTTCGAAAACTTTTTCTTCTTTTGACTCGTCTAATAATACATCAAGCTGTTCAATATAAGTTTTTAGTGTGCAATCAGCTATGTCCATTACAAAATAGTGGGTTAGCATTTTCTTGACTTGTGTTACATTGGTTTCTTTACTTGATATTAAATTACTGAAATCAGTTTTTGTAAAATCACCTTTATTACAGTTAATATAAACTCCTATAAATGGTGATTCTGATTCAAAAAATTCCTTAATTCCACCATAATCAATAATTTGACATTTAGGTTCAAGAAACCTAAAATGCATACTCTTTCCGGAACCTCGACTTCCAAAAATAAACGTATGATAATTGCCAATTAGGGCATTATATTCGGTATATTCTTTAACGAACAATTTTTGAATAAGCTCAGCAGATAGTTCTTCAGGAGGTTTAATTTCAAAAGGATTTTTTAATACTTCAGTTGTCATCTCTATCATTTAAATTTTATTAAAATATCTTTAGAATGATTGAAAAATTCATCAACACCATTATTATCATCATAAGTAAAGTTAATTTCTTCTAGAAAATTATTATTATCATAGATTCGTAACAAAAGATTTATCTTATCTATTATCTTAAAATAATGAGGTTTAAAATATTTAGAACAATATCTTCTTTCTTCATTTATTTTGTTGATTCTTTTTGAATACTCCTCGATTCCAATAACATCATCTATTCCATTTTCTGTTTCTTTTTTCATACTTTTAAAAATATCATTTTTGTCCATTTTACTTTCAATTACTATCTTTCGTCTTCCATAGTCTTCTTCCTCGATTTTTATACTATCATTACATTTGCAAAAAAACCAATAAGCAAGTTTTTTTTTCGGTATAATATCAAGACCAATAATTTTTTCACCAATCCTTTGTTTATCTTCATCAAGTTCATCAGACAATCTTAATAAGGCAGCAAGAAAGCGTGGGTAAAATGTGAACTTTTTTTCATTTTTTCTTTCTCTATCAATAATACTTTCTATCGCATTTACGCCAGAATGAGCGTTACATATCTTTTTTATCCACTCACTACTACTTGTATCATATAAAAAATCTTTAGCCTTATCGAAAAGTTTATTTATATTCCTTTCGTGATTAATCCTACCAAATAGGTTACCAATATCGTGCCAGAGTACCGAACACATAAGAAGATACAACTCATAAGCATTTAATTTGTTACTGGCTTTATCCTGACTTATATATTTCCTTGGTGTTACATCTTCATTCATTATTAAATGAGGTTTCAAAACGTCGAAAAGTGTATCTAATATCCTGTTAATATGATTAACACTATGATCTGTATAAAAAGAGGTTACATCTTTTATATATGGATAGTAATCTTTCTGCAGTATGTATTTCGTAGCAAAGTAAATATGATAATATTCTAAATACTCAGATTTTTCTTCGCATATGTTTAAAAATGCATCCTCTATTTGTAATTTTTCCATGTTTACATATTATTCCGTATAATTTTAGCTATCTTATTCGCTAACAATTGTGGAACAGCATTGGCTACTTGCTGTTGTTGATATCCAAGTGATCCCCAAAAAATATAATCATCTGGGAAGGACTGCAATCTTGCAGCCTCTCTTACAGAAAGTCCTCTATGTTGTATTGGATGAACTAACATATTTTTCCTATAGTTATTTAAGGTAACAGAAGACTTATTCCAAGGAAGTCTTAAGTAAATCCAATTGTGACAGTTTTTGATATTTCTATAATTTTTAACTAGATGCTGGTTTTTCTTAAACAATGTAATTAAATTTTGTCCCTGATTTATGTTTTTATATCTCTCTATAACCAAATCAGTACTTTTCGAAACAAGGTTATTCAAAACTTTACTATTATATAAAGTCTAATATATAACAATACAATATTAAATATATTTTAGTTATCTTTGCTAAAACTTAAAAGGAGCAAAGATGAGAAAATTAGAGATACATAATCACTCAGTAGAAGATTTGTTGAGTCTTCTTCGTAG
>JADHVP010000099.1 GCA_016783945.1 Ignavibacteria bacterium | reverse complement strand
TCAAAGCTTCGAGTGTCATTGCTGTGACGATATCAGCTTGTTTAAAGAATCTTTCAGTCTCGTATATTTGAATACATGCCATGCCTGACATTACATTACTTCCGTTAATGGAGGCGAGTCCGTCTCTGGCTTTTAATCCCGGAATTTTTATGCCAGCTTTTTCCATAGCAGTTTTACCGGACAAACGTTCACCATTGTAAAAAGCTTCACCTTCACCCAACAGCAATAATGCGATTTGACTCATTGGTGAGAGGTCTCCACATGCACCAACACTGCCTTTCTCACAAACGACAGGTGTAACACTTTTATTAAGCATATCCACATAAGTTTGGGTTATTTCCGGACGGCAGCCTGAATGTCCATTTGCGTGAACGTTAATTCTCGTTAGCATTGCAGCTCTTACATGTTCTATAGGAGCAGGTTTTCCAATACCGGCAGAGTGATTATAAATTAAATATCTTTGGAAATTCTTAATTTGTTCATCCGTTAGTACAACTTCTGAAAACTCTCCTATACCCGTGTTTACACCATATATTATTTCCTTTTCAGTTATTTTCTTTTCTATAAATGTTCGGCATTTTTTTATTTTTTCAAGTGCATCTGAATGAAGTTCTACTTTTTCCAAACCAAAGGCAACTTTATATACATCTTCAATTTTTAAATCTTTACCGGTAATAAGAACTGACATTTTAACTCCCGAATTCTAATGATTCATAAAAATTTGAAATACAAATATAGCATTCTAAATTTTGTTATTAAATTCAAATTTCGATTAAAGGAAAGGAAATGATGTGTTGATAGATGAAAAATGTGTTTGCTAATTGTGAGAAATATTTTCTAATGCAGTATAAACATTTTTGAGTTGGAAAGCAGTAAGAAACTAGTCAAACAAGTACGAAATCTATTTTTTTAGTTGCCATATCAGTACTGATTACTTTAATATTAACCTTATCACCTGCACGGTACATCTTGTGTTTTCTTAATCCAACAGCACAATGGTTCTTTATATCGTATTCGTAATAATCATCTTCAATATCTTTGAACCGAACCATTCCTTCTATAAATAATTCATTGATTTCAACAAAAATTCCATTCTTTATGATACCCGAAATTATTCCTTCAAACTCATCACCGATATGGTTATTTAAATATTCTATTTGTTTTAATTTAATAGTTTCTCTTTCCGCACTAACAGCATTTTGTTCCTGTGTGGAGCACTGATTCGATACATCACGAATTATTTTCCTGTAGTTATCTATTCTTTCATTTAAACCTTCCGGTTCTGTAATATAATCGTACAACATTCGATGAACAATCAAATCAGGATATCTTCTTATTGGCGATGTGAAATGGGTATAATCCGGAAATCCTAAACCATAATGCCCGATGTTTTTATCTGTATAGATAGCTTTTGCCATCGATCGTATAAGCAGATTATTAATAATGAACTCTTCAGGTTTTCCTTTAATTTGTTTAAGAAGCTCTTTTATTGAATTCTTATCGTTTACATTTAATGTGTATCCAAATTGTTTTACATACTCTGATAGGTCTTTTAGTTTGTCAGCATCCGGGTCGTCATGCACACGGTATATGAAAGGGTAATCTAACTTCTTTTTCAGTTTGGTTACAAATTCTGTTACACATTTGTTTGCAAGCAACATATACTCTTCTATCAGTCTCATTGAATCAAGTCTTTGCTTCAATTTTATATCTTTTACTTTTCCTTCTTCATCCAAAACAAATTTAACTTCTTGAGTTTCGAAATCAATGCTTTCCTCTTTCATCCTTATCCCGGTGAGCTTCTTAGAAATATCATGCATCTTTAAAATTTCTTTTGAAAAGTCACCCTTCTTTGTATCAATTATTTTCTGAGCTTCATCATAAGTAAATCTTCTCTTACTGTTTATTATTGATTTTTTTATTTTATAATTTTGGATTTCACAATTCCTGTTTAATGTAATGAAGACGGAGAAGGTTAATCTGTCTTCGTTTGGTTTAAGTGAACAAATGTCGTTTGATAATTTTTCGGGAAGCATCGGGACAACATGATTAACTAAATAATAACTTGTTCCACGCTTTAATGCTTCAATGTCGATATCTGTATTTTCTCTTACATAATATGACACGTCAGCAATGTGTATACCAATTTTGTATCCTTTGTTTTTTAGTAATTCAATGGAAACTGCATCATCAAAATCTTTCGCATCATCGGGATCGATTGTAAAACATACTTTATCCCTTAAATCTATTCTGTCATTAAGGTCTAAGTGAAATTTTATTTCTTCCGATTGCTTAATGACGTTCTTTGGGAATTCAGTTTTAAGTCCGTATTTTTTTAAGACAGAATTAAGCTCAACGTCAATCTCACCCGCTTTACCAAGAACTTCCTTTATTTTCCCTTTAGGTTCATTATATTCAGATTCTAATTCATCGCTATTAATAATTTCGCAAACGACTTTATCGCCGTTTTTTGCTGCATTAAAATTGCCTTTTGAAATGAATATGTCTTTTTTGAAAATTTTTGAATCGGGAATCACGAAACCATGGTAACTACTTTGGTCAAATGTACCGGTAACAAAAATATTTTCCTTGTGGATTACTTTAATTAACTTAGCATTGCCTATACCTTTTTTTTTCTTTTTTGTTACAGAAAATTCTACTTTATCCCCGACAGCAAGTTTAATAGATTTTGTTGATTCAATTCGGTAGTATTCTGTTCGTCCTTTTGGAGTTTTGCTTCTGATTACAAACCTTTCGTTATGGTCAATATCAATTTCTCCCCTTTGTACATTAAGTGTGGTTTTATTCAAACTGTAAAACTTTCCTTTTTTAATTAGCTTTTGCTCCTGAACCATTTCATTAAGTAGTGCTCGAAGAGATGCCCTATCGGAATTCTTCATCCCGAATTTATTCAGGATCGTGACAAACTTGAATGATTTGTTACTGTTCTTCTGGAAAAAATTAATTATTTGCTTTTGCTTATTGATAGATGCTAAAATTTAATTTTATAAATTAGAAGAGCACCCGTTCTGTTATCAAAATTTATTATCGTTGTATTTTGACGGAAGGGATCTACTAATCGTTCGAATTGGAAAATCAGGTTACTGGAAAGGCTTTTTATGTTAAGCAATTTATTAAGTGGATAATCGACAACAACATTTGTGTTCGTAAGATCTGTTAAGATTTGTCCTCCAAACCTGACTGTAGCATCACCGAGTTCCGCAGTAAATCTTATATCAGTATTTGATGCGAATGTACCGCTTTGGCTTTCCCGATAACTAATTTCTGTATTTATAATGAAAGGTAGATAATCTTGAAATGCCTCTGCAAGATAACTTGAAATAAGAGAAGTTCCGATATTAGCTCCAACGCTCGATAAAAGATTGAGTCTTTGTGATGCGTTTAGTTCGTCAGGGAATCTTCCAAAGATTATAAAACTTAAGGCTTCTCCAGAGGGATCATCACCACCTTTGGGAACACCGTTTACAAGAACTTTCCACGTTAATTTTGGTTCAGTTACTTCACCTCTTACAGTAAGTTCAACGCGTACATCCCTAATGGCTTCTGGGTATGTTGGATCGGATGTTTTCGTTTCGTAATATGCGTCAATGAGTAATTCGGGATTGATCATGTTCCCGGTAAATTCCAAACTGCCGCTTGCTTTAAAATTCCTATAAAATTTATAATAAGAATCATCACCGATTTTTACGCTGCCTCTAACCTGCATTAAACCATTTTCACTATTATTAACGAACAAATTGGTGTTAACATCGCCAAAGAACTCCTGACCTGTTTTAGGGTCTATTACAAGATTAATAAATATATTACGCTCTGTTGTCACTGAAATATTATAAAAGAATTTACTCGGCGAAATTTGCACTACGGTTGTTGTGTCGTCTTCATCTTTTACCAATAATTCATCGAACGGATCAAAATTCCTTTGGTTTATCGTTTTTAGACTGTCTTTAAGATTTTTTAAATAAACAATTAAACTATCTTTTTGAAAACTTGATGAATCTATTTCAATCTTGTATACATAATTATCGTTATATGGATTGTAAATGTTTTGATTGCTCGAGGGAATAATTACGTTACCTCTCTTAAGGATTAAATTTCCGGTCAATTCTATTCTTTCTGAATTTCCCTTTATATGCAATTGTGGATTGCCGCTTCCTGCATAAAGCACTCCATAAATTCCCAATTCGTTTTTACTAACGGCATCGTCAAGGATCATCACATCGCCTGTCATTACTAAATCTATATCGCTCAGTTTAAGGTTTGTGAAATCAACATAACCCGTTGTTGTAATAAACCTTCTATCATCAGATGGTACATATAGCTTCGACCATTGCAGTAACAGCTTTTGTTTGTCGGTTACTAAATCAGCATCAAAGTTATATCTAACCCCGGTTAGATCAACGGTGAATGCACCGTTGTTTAATTTCATGTCCCCTGTTAGAAGAGGATTAATAGCATTACCGGCTACGTTTACTTTACCGTTCATGGTTCCATCCAAATCTGTTATGTCCGGGATCAACTGCTCTAATAATCTAATTTGAAAGTTATTTGCATCCACAAATAAATTTACATCTTCTTCAAGAATATTGATGGTTGTATCTATTTCTCCAGATTTTTTTAATGGATTCTTTAAAGGTACATCACCATATACATTAAACTTACCTTTGTTATTGGGATTGTAAAAAGCAATATCAGGTTTGAAATTATTATCATTATAATTAATAAGTGCATCAAGTCTTCCCAATTTCATCTCACCAATACTTAAGATATCTGAGTTTGCTTCAATGTGTAACATCGGATTATTCAATGTACCATCATATTTAATCTCGAATCTTCTGATGTTTCCCTGGATAAGATCATTTTTGTCTATGAAGGAATCTGATAACAATTGAAGGTCTGCTGTCTTAATGTTTTTAGCAGAAACTTGTAGATCGCTTTGCCCGTTTAGTGAATATTTCCCTTTGATTTCAATTCTTTGGTTTTCATCTGATATTTTAAAATTCTCAAAATTGATATTATGAATACTATCTATGATCTCGTAATTTAGTTTTAGAGGTTCATTATTTCCGAAATCATAATTTTTGTAAGTAAAACCGAGTGTATCGAAGATGATGTTTGTTTTCGACTCACCGAATCCGACCAATCCCTTTGTTTGAAGAATAAAACTTGTATCAAGATTGCCGGCTAACATAAAATTATTTTTATTATCTTGAATGTTAATGTTAACTGCAACGGTATCGAGCTTATTGCCTCCGGCTAAAACATCATACGATTTTAAATTTAAGTTAGTGTTAGATCTCTTAAGTTCGCTGGCGTAATAATTATTAACATTTAAATTCAAAAGCCCTTTACTAAACATCAGTGTCGAATCCTGGTATTTGAAATCATTAATATCACCGATTGCACTGAATGAAAAATTGTTGTTTGAGTTAGTGATTTCTCCCGAAAGATTTGCTTTGAACACTAAATTACTATCGCCGGTCAAAAAAGCGAATGGTATAAAGTCTTTAATCTTTAGAGTATACTTAACATTTAAGTCTTCGTTACTTGTAAAGCTCTGAGAAATTTCATTTCTTATTTCGTACGGTTCATCTTGATGAAGAGTGTAGTAAGTGCTGTCCATTTCAAAACTTTTTTCAATTTCCTCCGCAATATTACTAATGTTTTTGCCTAGAACTGTTCCTAATGTTGTCAACGTAAATTGTCCGTTTGCTTCTAAGTCAATAAAATTTGAAGTGAGCGATACCTTTTTGCCAGAAGATGTTCCTTCAACGATTGCAGTCAGCGGAGTCTGTGGAATAATGAAATTGTTGTAAGAAGATGCTGCTATGTCAAATTTGAAATTCCCAGTAATGTTGTCAGGTTCGAAACCTTCACCTTTTACATTAAACGTAAAATTTAAATTACTTTTATTGGAAGCATCTTTTGTGAATGAAGAGACATCAAGGTTCCTGCTAAATCCTTCGAGGTCGTATTTGATTTTCTCAAAGTTGCTGAAATCGACTTTTCCTTTTACATTAGTAGTAAGAGAATTAGAAGAGTATTGAACAATGAGGTCAACATTACTGTTACGAATATCTAATTTACCAGTTGATTTAGAAATGTTCTGTCCATAGAAAGATGATCCGGATATGTCGTAATTAACTTTAGCATTCAGGGTTCTATAATCGAATCCCTGTCCATCAGCAATTAAATCTACATTTAGGTTACTCTTAAGTTCATTATCCTTTACGATTCTACCTATATCAAGATTTCTTGTTTTCATATCTGTCCGGTAAACGATTTTGTTTTGTTCTAAATCAAGAAACGTTTTTCCGTTTACATTTCCTGTACTTGACCTTATGTTGTAATCAGAATTAAAACGCAGTGGTGTGCCATCGAAAGTAAAATCTGCATTGACTGTTCCTACATGAGAGTAATCGGGAATTGGCAGCCCGGGTAAGTTTGCTTTTGTGTCATTCGGATTTAACACAGAATTACTCACGACAACATTCATCGATAAATCTTCCGGTTTATGCAGGTTGGATATTCTGCCGGCTATATTAATTGTCGAATTAGCTGTTTTGAGATTTAGTTTTTCTATCGGAAGATTCCCGTATTTACCTTTTGCCTTAATATCGAGAAAAATATTACCATTCATAAAATTCAAAACGGGTAAGAAAAAAATGAGATCATCAGTGTTAAACCTGTCTAAAACTAAATCCAAATTGACATCCTTATTACCGAACTCTTCATAATCAACTCCTTCAAAAGGGTCAATATTTTCTAATGAAGCAACTTTAATAATAATATTACTTCTTCCTGTTACAATTTCAACATTCTTTAATTCTGCAAGCTTTTCTTCGGTTAGTTGAATATCAAACGCACATTTCTTGATGTTGATAGGAGAGTTGGAATTAAAGCTGATATTTTTAACGTTAACACTTTTCTCATCAGGGAAATAGTCAGCAGACAGAGCGAGATTCAAATCAATCAAATCGAAATTATCCAGGTCAAAACTTTTTAAGGAATCCATTTTGATCTCACGAATTGGCAAATCTGATTTTTTATCTGCAAGAAAGCGAATATTACCGCTCTTAATTTCAAAGTTGCTAACTATAATACCCCAATCAAATTCCTTTTTAACTGTATCTACTTCTTCGGGCTTTTCGGGTTTTATAAGGTATTCAAAGTTCCATAGGAGACTGTCGTTTTTATCTTTAACTTTTGTAATGTTTATTTGAGGATTTGCGAGTGTAAGGGAATTAACAAGAATCAATTTGTTGCCGATTTGTCCAAGATCAAAATCCACATCGAGGTAATCAAACTTTATCAGAGTGTCTTTTTTTACGACCAGGTTAACTTTGTTTAATTTAAATCCCCCTAAGATGCTTCCTTCTATTGATTCTGCATAAACTATACTTTCTTTATCTTTAAAAGATTCGTTTACTTTTTCGATAGCATATTGAAGAAGCCAGTTTTTAAAAAAGGAGGTTTGTATTAAAATTAAAAGTGCAATTAATAATAACATGAATCCAATAAAGAAGTATAGAAAAAATTTAAACAATCTTTTCCAGAAGCTTTTCTTTTTCCTGGGCTTTTTTTTGTTTACTGCCTTTTCGGTTGGAATGGATTCACTTTCCTCACTCGTAATTATTTTATCTTTATCATCTGGCATCTATTGAAGGTAATTTTGGGATGTAAATTTTTCTTCTTAAACTATTCGATATAGTTTATGTTTCTCCTGATATTTTTTTGATTAATGAAGTCGTGGAATAATTATCGACAAACTTTAAACTAATTACTTTACCGCCGTTCGCTTTTACGACATCCGAACCAACGATGTCTTCTTCTTTCCAGTCACCGCCTTTGACAAGATAATCGGGCTTTATATTTTTTATTAGATTGTATGGTGTATCTTCACTAAAAATTATAACATAATCAACTGCTTTAATGTTATCCAAAACATAAGCCCTGTCGTTTTCATTGTTAAAAGGTCTATTCGTACCCTTCTCTAATTTTCTTACAGAGCTGTCTGAATTTAAACCAACCACCAGAATGTCTCCCAATGATTTAGCTTCATTTAGATATTCTACATGCCCTCTGTGTATAAGGTCAAAACACCCGTTCGTAAAAACAAGCTTTTTGTTTTTTTTCCTTATATCCAGACTTATGTTGATGAATTCTTTAAGAGATATGACCACAATGTTTAATTCTATTTTGTTAACCTTGATTCTGTACTGTGTTCTAAAATGTATTGTTTTAATTGCTTGTTTTCTATCGGTACGATTCCAACCTCTTCTACAACGAGACCGGCGGCGAAGTTAGAGATTATAACAGAGTCTTGCAAAGAAGCTCCTCCGGCAAGGCAAACTGCTAATGTAGATATTACCGTGTCACCCGCTCCTGATACATCAGCAACTTTTCGTGCTCTTGTTTCGTAAGAATCGATTTGTACATTACCATTTGCAGCTTTGAATATCTTTATACCCGCTTCGCCAAGTGTAAGTACAAGGTTATCGCATTTTATCCTTTTTATCAATTCTTTACAAATCGAAATCAGTTCTTTTTCATCTTTCGCTTTTTTAGCGAACGCATCTTCGAGTTCTTTGCGGTTTGGTTTAAAAATGAAAGCATTCTTGTATTCAAAGAAATTATCAAATTTCGGGTCTACAAGTATTTTAATTTTATAGGTTTTGGCAAACTTCGTAATGCGGGGAATGAGGCTTTTAGTGAGAACACCTTTATTGTAATCCTGAAGGATTATTATATCAATCTCGTTTGCGTTTTGGTTTAACAAATCGAGAATTTTATTCTCAGTATCTTTATTTATATCTGATTTTGATTCACTGTCGATTCTGAGTAAATGGTGAGCATCTGCTATTACTCTTGTCTTGCAGGTTGTCGGTCTGCTATTTTCTACTATCAAACCATTCGTGTCCTGTTTAAGTTTTTTCATAACACGTTTCAGAATTACAGCTTCCGAATCATTACCTACAACTCCAATCAGAAATGGGTTTGCTCCGAGAGTTTTCACATTAAGACTTACATTCGCAGCACCTCCGAGTTTTGGTTCACTTTTTTTAATGTCGAAGACTTGCACGGGTGCCTCAGGTGAGATACGATTCACGTCGCCAAGCATGTATCTATCGAGCATTACATCGCCGATTATACATATTCTTTTATTCTTAGCAGTAGATAATATTTTTTCTATATTTTCGATTTTCATTTAAGCAATATAGATTTATTAAAAAGGTTATTCAATATAATTTATATAATCGGAATTGGATGAACGACAAATTTGTCCTGATTAGGTTTCAATGAATTAAATAGAATAATTATAAATTGAAATTGAATTCAGGGAGAGGTTTGTATTAATTAAAGCTGTAGAGACGCAAGATTTTGCGTATCTACAACTCGTTTCTATTCTAATGCCTTTATTTTTTTAAAAATTTGCATTTGCTTTTCAACAATATGCAAACGTATATGAACAAAAAGCATTTGCTTTTTCATAATATGCAAACGTATATGAGCCAAAAGCATTTGCTTTTAACCAATATACAAACGTATATGAACCAAAAGCATTTGCTTTTCAACAATATGCAAACGTATATGAACCAAAAACGTTTGCTTTTTAGGGATAAACATTTGCAAAACCTCAAAATTATGCAAAAATAAATAGAAATAGTGAAAATAGTTGATTTTATAAGCTATTGAGTGTAATTTTTATGTAATAGAAGTACTTCTTTTTGCAATTGAAGTACTTCTATTTGGTTTCGAGGTACTTCTATTTACAATTGAGTTACTTCTATTTGGTTTTGAGGTACTTCTTTTTATAATTGAAGTACTTCTATTTGGTTTCGAGGTACTTCTTTTTACAATTGAAGTGGTTCTATTTGGTATAGAAGTGCTATAATTTGGTAAAAAAGGGAAGAAATTACTTAATCAGTACCATCTTCTTCGTATCTATTTTATTATCATCAACAACAAGCCTGCAAAAGTAGACTCCCGATGGCAACTCCGAGCCAATAAATCTAAAATCATAGCTCCCTCTACTTAGTTTGCTGTTAACAATTTCGTCAATCTCTTTTCCAAGCAGGTTGTATACTTTTAGCTTTACATCTGAGGTTTTACTTATATCAAACTTTATCCTTGTAGAGTAATTGAACGGGTTT
>JADHVP010000098.1 GCA_016783945.1 Ignavibacteria bacterium | reverse complement strand
TCAATGTGTTTTTTAAATCAATTTTCTTTGTACTTCTTTTTGTTTTCATTGCTATACTGTTTTAAGGTTATAAAATTTCAGCTCTTCCTTTACAGTATAGTCTTTTTATTTTTAAAAACTACTGCAATATAGTAAGCTGACGCAGGCAGGGAAGAACTCCTGACGGTCACAAAAAAAAAGTTATAATACATCTGTTGAAGTATTAAATAAGCGAAATAAAGAATCTGGAAAGTCTAAAAGATATCAAATAAAAGAGAAGGGATGGTAACAAATGAAGACAAAAATAATAATATTATTGGTGTGTTTAATTCTTTCATTTTTAATTATACAATGTGATAGAAATAACATTTCTGAATGTGAATCAATAAAAATTAAAATGTTATTAGAAAATGTATTTAAAAAAAAATATTTATATTATGCATTTAATAGTTCAGTTCCGTTTGATAGTTCGAGTAGTTTTAATTATTTCTATTCTGAAAATTTAACAATACCAAATAATGATTTTTATTTACACTGGAATACAAGACTTGAACCGGCATTCCCCGATTCTGTTATATTAAGGATTATTAAAGATAAATTAATTAGAAAAAGATTCGCTAACTCTTTATATATCAGACTTGAAGAAACAAATAAAGATACAACTATGATAAAACTATTAGTGGAATATTCTTCTATTAGTATAGCACTTACAAAAGCTACTTTTACTTACTTTTTTGATAAAGATAATTGTAAGTGGAATGTAAAAGATTCTACATTTTGGCAATATTAAATATGAAAAGAATTTATAAATACACAGGTTCAAATACAGGTGAAGGTTACTACGGGTTAAACAGGGTTACATACATTGGAGAAGCTTTCAAACCCCGCTGTTGGTGTTCTCACCAACAGCAAAATATATTTAATTTTATGGTTGTTGGTGATAACACCAACAACTGGTTAAACAAAGAAAATGTTACTCGTAAAATAATTTTATCAACCCAATAAAACAAAGCCCCTCTCACGAGGGGCTTCATAATTTAGATTATACTTTTGTCAAAGATGTTTCTGTACATTTTACTGAATGTACTTTTGAATAGGCTCTGTGAAGTTGTACTGTTCTATCTCGTCAGCTTCGGCACTTCTTGCGGCTGCCTTGAATTCATATTTCTTCCCGCTTTGCATTCCAGTAATTAATCCCGTTGCCTTATTTAAAGACTTCCTCTGCCACTCTGCATCCGGAGGTGCTCCTATGCCTTCCTCTACAACACGATAAAGCACAAGGTAACCCGATGCCCTTGGGACAACTTTAATATCTATCTTCGCCTCACCGGGGTCATTGCCTTCGGAAACATCGAACGATTCCGGTGCGGGCAGAATCCCAATCGGTTCGGGAACTTTTGACAGCGGGCAGCCTGAACTTTCGAGCATTACAAGGTCGCCCATTGATGTATCGTTAACGTAATCTGCGAGTTGAGAAAGTTGTCCTTCGAGTATTTTACGCTTTGCATTCTTATCAGCCGTATCCATCTTCGTTCCGTCCTGGGCTTTGACATTAGCGGCTGAGAAATCGTCTATGGAAGTCTGAACAGTTGCGAGAAGCACGGGTGGAGTCGGGAAAAATGTATTTCCTGTCATCCTATCTACGATGAGCTGTCCTACTTCGGTAAGGTCGTTATCTCTGACGGATGTAAAATCTATTTTTGCTTTTTGTTTTTTCATAAAACTTTGTCCTTTCTCTGCAATGGAAGGCAGAACCCGTAAATTATTAAATGAATTTGAAAAGCAACTGTAATTATATTAATTTCTTTTAATTAGAAAGTCAATATAAAAAACAGGTAAACCTTAAAAATTGTCTAAAAATAAAGGAAATGAAACCCTTTTTACTCCAAAAGAATATCCTTTTATAGCAAAAGGACATCCTTTTATTCCAAAAGAATATCCTTTTATTTTAAAAGGACATCCCTTTATTCCAAAAGAATATCCTTTTATTTTAAAAGGACATCCCTTTATTCCAAAAGAATATCCTTTTATTTCAAAAGGACATCCTTTTCTTTTATAAGGTTATCCTTTTATGATTTTTTGGTATGGATATGCTGTAAAAGGATATAGGTTTGGTTTTCTAATGTAACCAATAATAGTGCAGTTGTCGGAAGCTGCAGGGTGGTGATAGAGTGATTTTAAAAGCAGACCACCCCTTTGTCCCCTCCTTACTAAGGAGGGGATTTAGGGGAGGTCTTAGGACGTTTTTTTTACTTGTATTGTATTGGATGGAGTGGTAAGTTTTAGTGGGGGAATAATTAATTATGAAAAATAGAATTACTTATATTTTTATCTTACTCATTTCTTTCTTAATTGTGAATTCATTTTTATGTACAAAGAAAAACAATTGTGATTCTGTTGATAAGGTTGATTTATTAATTAAAGATATTTTAAGTAAAGATTATGTGTACGCAACATTTCTTGACCAGCCATTTAAATTAACTTATTTATGCAGTGAAGGATATATTAAGCCCGGAAAAGTATTCATTGGAAGAGATTCATCTCCTGTTGTTTCTTTACCTTATGATACATTGAAACATAAGGATATTAATTCAATATACATATATGACATCCGATCAAATTATGATACAACTGATGTAACTATCAAAGTTGCATCTTTAATTTATGGTAAATATAATGGAAATGATGTGGACTTACATTATTTATTTGATGAAATAAATTGTAACTGGAATTTAGAATCTCATTCAATTAGACATTACAAATAATTTTTCAGTTGTTGTTGTAAGCTGCTCTAATAATAGAAAGTCTTATCCTCGCCTCTGTTTCAAATCCGCACGATATGTAAGGCCACGCCAAAAATAATGGCGGGCAAGCATAACACGCATGTGATAAGCAATGAAAGGTATAACATGATAAGGTTCATACCGCGCGCGGGAAGTCAACCCATGTCAGGATAGCACTACAGATGTCACCATATCAAAAATCTTATTGCGGGTTTTGCTATTTCACTTCGTAACGAAGCCCTGCTTCGTTAAGTATGCATAGGATAAAGGTAACGAAGCTGGGCTTCGTTACCAGAGGTAAAAGGATTTGCTATTATCAGAAATTAATTTGAATATTTGCAAAGGGTGTCAGTTTCGATTTGTGATGCGAAAACGAATAGACACTTTTAAAGCTAACGTCTGTTTTAACCTCAAGGCTGTTATTAAACATAGTAACGCTCCAGGCGGCGTCTGCGGCACTCAGAACATGATTCAGAACAACTCCGGTTAAGGATAACGAAGCATTATCATAATAATCGTTTGCCGATTGCCTGTCTACAGTATATTGATGGAAAAACGGGGTACTAAAAGTATTATAGTTATTCTTTGTAATACCGCTGGCATCTACCCAACCAGCCATGAAGCTCTGATACTTTCCAATTACTTCGTAATATTGCTGTTCGCCATACTGAGGCAGAGTGTGAGAGAAATTTTGCTGCTCACAAATATTAATTTGGGCTCGCAGTACATTCCGGTTAGGTTCGTTTGGGTTAATTCCGCTCGAACCTTCGAAATTTTCATCTACTAACCATTGAGCATATTTCCTGACATCCCAGTTTTTATCTGCGAAATCCTGAAAATACTCTGTTTGGTCGTCTCCTTTATTTTCAAAGATTATATATGTAACCCATAATCCAACTTCCGCAGCAAAAAAGATAGCACTTTTTAAATAACTTTTTGCATAAAGCTCGCCCGTTCCGGGAATAAGTGCGGAGAATAACGCTCCAAGGTATGGTGACTTCTTATTCGGATTCTCGTCTTTGAAATTAGTTCTATCAACAGTATTAAGTGTAGAATTAAACTCAAGCTTTGAATCCATGTTAACAACTTTATCGGATAAATCGAGATTTGAGAAACTTGATTTTGATTGTGGAACAACTATGTTAGAGGTTATTAATGTTAATAACAGGCTCACACAAAGATAAAGATTTATTTTTTTCATTTTAATAATAGATTTTTTTTAAAAATAATGCATTACCGGGTAAATATAATGCTCTTATCTTATCTCCTTTCTCAAATTCTTTTTTTGTTTTATTAAAATCCAATTTGCCTCTGCCAATATCTATGAGGCAGCCTATAGTTGCCCTGACCATTGAATGAAGAAACCTGTTGGCAATAATGTTAAAGACCAGTTCACTTTTATTTAAAACGTATTTTAAAACAAGAATATTGCATAAGAAATCATTTTTATCGGTTTGGTTTTTGCATAAAGACTTGAAGGAATGATTCCCTTTTAAAATTTCTATAAATTCATCAATCAACCGATAATCGAGTTCATAATTTAACTTGTAAAAATAATCCGCTCCAATTGAACGCTTTTCGAAAGTTACCTGATATTTATATTCTCTTTTCAAAGCAGAGTATCTTGCATGGAAATTTAATGGAACTCTTTTAATATTTTTAACAGTGATTGTTTTTGGAAGAACTGAATTTAATGAGTACAAAACTTTCTGATTATCAAATTGCCGCTCAAACTTAAAATTTGCAACCTGGTTTAATGCATGTACTCCTGTATCTGTTCTTCCTGAACCGATCACAGAAATATTTTCACGAAGAATGTTTGTTAAAGAACTTTCTAAGATTTCCTGTATTGTGTTTACTGTATTCTTTTGCCTTTGCCATCCGTTAAAATCCTTGCCATCGTATTCAATAGTCAATTTGTAATTAAACAATCCTGATTCAGATTAAAATTCGGTTACGAAATTTAATTTTATTCCATCGAATGGGTTATCTCTCGTTCCGATAAACTCAGAATTAATTTTAAATGAAGTAATATTAGCATTGTGATCATTAGCAAGTATCAAAGCACTGATAGCACTCACTATTCTATTAACAACCAACCCTGTTGCAAAGACAATTCTTGAGTTGTAAATCCTTTCGCTGCTTCTTCTCTGGCTGTCAAATTCTTCTCTGTTTGAAACATTGTCCCAGTTCCAGAAATATTTATTGACATCATAAATAAGTTCATACTCTCCTCTTCTTAATTTTTCATCGTTGTAATCATAAATATTATTAAATTCTCCAATATTTCTGTAATAATCTTCATTATCACTTTCTCTAATCAGGCTCGCATGAATACCCGCAAAGGACCTTGCATCATTCTGGACAGCATCTCCGTAAAGAGTAAGTCCTATTACTCCAAGCCATGATGATATTTCTGCAGCAACGAAATATTTTCCTACATCCATTCTATCAGTATAAAGATGACCTGTCCCCGGCAATAATAAAGAATAAATAAACGCAAGTCCCGTTGATTTTTTTGATTTCTTTTCTGTAAATATGAGTTCACTTTTATTAAACAAGTAATCATTTTCTGAATTACTTAAGACCTTTTCGGTGAGGTCTTTTTTTGAAAACTCCTGATTAAATCCAGATGCTTTATCATCTATGACTTGAGATAATGCAAAATTTATCGAGAGTACGAAAATAATAATATTCGAAATTAAGATTTTTGTCATTAAATTATTTTAATTTTCTGATTCTAATAAAGAGTTTATCTTCTTGGAAAACTCTTCGGGATTTAAAAATCCGGTAACTCTTAATTCTTTTATCTCTTCTCCTTTTGAATTCATAAATATTACGACAGGTAATCCTTTAATATCATATTTATTTGTTATAGCTTCATTTTCTTTAGTGAGATCGATTTTAATATTATTAAGAGATTTTGACAAGTCAATAATACCTTTATCAGTGTATGTATATTTATCAAGCTCTTTGCATTGTATGCACCAGTCTGCATAAAAATCTATCATAACAGGTAATTTTTCTGTGTTTATACTGGTTTCCATTTCTTCAACGGAATTTAACACTTTCCATTGGACTTCTTCTGTAGATTCCGCAGGTTTTAGGTTCCATGTCCCAAAAATAATAGCTACTATTGCAATTACATATTTTATTTTTGTAAATACTGGAGATGCAGATCCTTTTTTAGAAATTAAAATTAAGTAAGCACCTGACAGAATTATATAGAGTGGAAATACATAATCATATATTTCAGAAGGAATCACCGGTGACATTATGTTGATTGCCATACCGAATAATATCAATCCAAATATAACTTTAACTCCTTCCATCCACTCACCGGATTTTGGAAGTTTACTTAAGGCACTGGATGAAGCTGCAAGAAATATGTACGGAAATCCAAGTCCCATCGAAAGAACAAAGAACAACAAGAAACCATAGAAAGGATTGCCCACGTTTCCAACATAAACAAGCAAGCTTAAAACAAAAGGACCAATGCAAGGTGCGGCTATTAAACCAACCATTAATCCCATTAAAAGGGAGCCAACAAAGCCTGACCTGCTTTTACCACCGGCTTGAGCGAGTTTCTGTGGTACTCTAATTTCGAAAGCTCCAAACATGCTTGTTCCTAATACGACTAAAATGAGAGCGATAAATAAAATTACTAACGGATTTTGTAAGGCAGTACCGAGCAAACTACCGGTTAAAGCTGCAACTAATCCAAGGGCTGAATAAGTTATGGACATTCCCAAAGCATAGAATATTCCCATAAAAATACTTTGAGCTTTGCTGCCGCTTCCCTGGGCACCAAAGAAACTAATTGTTATCGGAATTAACGGATAAATGCACGGAGTCAGATTTAAAGCGAGTCCACCGAGAAATATAAAGATTAATCCTACGAGTAAACCTTTTTCCTGTATGAAGTTTGATACTTCAGCTTCATCAGTAGTTGGAGCATCCGTTCTTAAATTTTCTGTTAGTAGTGTATCGGATTTTTCATCGCTTGTTTGTGAAGAATCAATTGTCTTCGAAGTGTCTACCTTTGAAGTATCGGTTTTTAAAGTATCTGCTTTTGTTGTTTCAATCTTTGATGTATCGGTTTTTTCAGTTTCGTCTTCTTCAACAACCTCATTTTTAATATTTACCGGGACATCAATATCAACTGCCTTTGGTGGAAAACACATTTTATCATCGCATGCTTGATAATAAAGCTGTAAAGGTATAGTGTACTTGCCGTCAGTTAGTTCTTTTTTGGGCTTAACTTTACATCGGATTATAATGTTACCTTCAAAAACTCTAACTTCACTTTCGCTGAATTCAAATTTATAGAGTTTATCTTTTGGATAAGAAATACCAACAGATTTAAACTCACCGGATTTAACAGAAACAGAGGTTGTTATTAAATCTGGATCATTTGTTTTATTTGAGTTGATATGATAAGATGCATTTATACTAACTTTTAGAGATACTGTTATCGTTTCATCACTTGAATATGTATTTTTATTTAATGAGTAATTTACGGATAAGTGTTTTGTATCTTGTGAATAAGCTAATTGCAATGGTATCAGAAAAAAGAAAAGGAGAATTAAAATTCGTCTTATCATTGAGTTTGTGGAATGTTTTATAAAAGTATCAAATTAAAATCAGTAAAACTGAAATGCAATATAAAAAATTTACAAATACGGAGTTTTTCATATAATAGACTAATTGCAAATTCATATATAATGTTTGGAACTATTTTTTTGTACATGAAGTTTCAATTAGATAAGAAATGACTTTGAGATAATATAAATTTGACTTAAAGTAATATATTAAGTACATTACAATTTGTTTCAGAAAAACTTGACTTTTCTATAGTTTATGAGTTATTTTTGTATATAGGAGATATATTCATAAATTTAAAAAAGGATGCTTATTTAATAATAATTTACTGCATTACAAAGATAAAAATTATTATTATTTTTTAATTAAAGGAGAATTATTTTGAAACCAACAACAAAAACAAAATCTAAAGCTGATAATCCCTTAAGTGAACTTATAGACGATGAGGTATTTAACACTTTAAAAAAATATAAATTGTTAGATGAAAAAGCCATCAGAGACTATAAGATAAGACAAATGTATAAAGATATGCGTAGAGAAATGAGTGCAGGTGAAGCGATTGACAAGATTCAGGAACTGTTTCCATATTTACAATTTGATACAATTAGAAAAATTGTTTATCAAGTTTCAAAGTAGAAAATATTGAAAAGTTTAATTAAGCCGGTCCTTTTTTAGGATCGGCTTTTTTTATATAATTATTTCACAATGAAACTAAATAATGAAATAGTCGAGAAAAACCTGGTAGAATTTATTAGAAATGAAACTAATAAAATTGGAATTAAGAAAGGTGTAATCGGACTTTCAGGCGGTATTGATTCTGCTACTTCAGCCTACTTAACTGCTAAGGCGCTCGGAATTGATAACGTATTGGCGGTCTTAATGCCGTATAAAACGAGTAGTAATGATAGCATAGAAGACGCAAACAGGATTGTTGAAAATCTGAACATTAGATCTAAGACTGTTAAGATAACCGAAATGGTGGATTCATATTTGGATAGAGAAGAGAATAAAGACTTGTCTGATATAAGGAAGGGGAATGTAATGGCAAGGATTAGGATGATAATTCTTTATGATGAATCTGCAAGGGAGAATGCTCTGGTTATTGGGACAGGAAATAAAACAGAAATTTTATTAGGATATACAACTTTGTTTGGGGATTCTGCATGTGCAATAAATCCTGTTGGGGATCTTTACAAAACTCAGTTAAGAGAATTAGCCCAATACATGGGTGTACCTAATGAAATAATAAATAAAAAACCATCTGCTGACTTGTGGATTGGTCAAACAGATGAGGATGAGTTGGGATATAAGTATGAAGATATCGATAATTATTTGTATCAAATGTTAGATGAAAAAAAATCTGCTGCGGAATTAATAAAAGCAGGATTTGACATGTCTTTTATGCAAAGTATTAATGATATGATATCGAAGAATGAATTTAAAAGACTTCCACCGGTTATAGCTAAGATAAAAAAATAAATTCAATATTCGATTTTGTTGAATTTTTAAGCAAGATGTTTTATATTTTAGGTAATTATATCAAATTCTATTATGAATTTTAAAAAACCACTCATTTTAATTATTCTTCTTCTATTTTTTTTCACTAATTGCCATTCTCAGAATATTACTTATAAAAATAGCGTTGTAAGTTCAGCACAAGAATTAGCCTCGCTGGTAGGAATCGAGATTCTGAAAAATGGTGGTAATGCCATAGATGCTGCTGTTGGTGTTGGCTTTACATTGGCAGTAGTTTATCCACAAGCAGGTAATATTGGCGGTGGAGGTTTTATGGTAATTCATTTCAGTGATGGAAGAAATACATCCATTGATTATCGTGAAAGAGCTCCATTAGTTTCAACGAAAGATATGTACCTTGATGATTCTGGTAATGTGGTTGAAGGGCTTAGTACTTTTGGTTATCTGGCATCCGGTATTCCGGGTTCAGTAGCAGGGATATTGTATGCTCTTGAGAAATACGGAACAATGAGTCGTGATGAAGTAATGAAATATGCGATTGAATATGCAGAGAAAGGATTCAAGATTAGCGAAAGATTTGCATCATTACTGAATTTATATCAAGATGAATTTGCGGAGTTCGAAGGTACGTCAAAAATATTTTGTAAAGATTTTAAAGAAGGTGATTTATTAGTTCAAACAGATCTTGCTAATACTTTAAAGGAAATAATGATTCAAGGAAGAGATGGATTTTATAAAGGATGGGTGGCAAATTTCATCGTTCAGGAAATGTTGAGAAAGGGAGGCATTATCTGCTATAATGATCTGCGTGGATATGAACCGGTCGAAAGAAATGTCATATCGGGAACATACAGAGGATATGATATTATCTCAATGGGACCTCCAAGCAGTGGCGGTATTTGTTTGATTTATTTATTAAATATTTTGGAGAATTATGATGTTAGGTCAAAGGGTTATGGTAGTGTTGAAAATATTCAATTGATGACGGAAGCAATGAGACGAGTCTATGCTGACAGGAGCGAATACATGGGTGATATGGATTTTGTGAATGTACCGACTGAAAAGCTTATCTCGAAGCAGTATGCAAAGGATAGAATGAGTGATTACAATGAGAATTATGCAACAATGAGCATACAAATTCAGCCTGGTAATATTAATCAGAAAGAGAGCGATCAAACAACTCATTACTCCGTAACGGATAAATTTGGTAATGTTGTATCGGTTACAACAACCTTGAATTCAAGTTTTGGAAGCAAAGTAATTATAGACGGAACGGGATTCTTTCTTAATAACGAGATGGATGATTTTGTTTCAAAACCGGGTGTTCCAAATATTTATGGACTT
>JADHVP010000097.1 GCA_016783945.1 Ignavibacteria bacterium | reverse complement strand
AACCATCCACATTAAAAGTTATTGTAATCATTAAGAATAAAATCAAGAAGATGTAAGTCATTTGTATAAAAGTTTTAACTTTTGCAATGTATGACGTCTTCATTGTGTTTCCTTTAAATTCATGATAAGACCTTAACAAAGTCATTACAATATCTCTTACGACAATTACCAGCATCATCCACAAAGGCATTATGCCCTCTATGAAAAAGAGTAGAAATGCAAAAGAAGTTAATACTTTATCGGCAAGAGGATCAAGGAAGACTCCCATCTTTGTGACTGATTTAAATTTCCTGGCATGCCATCCATCATACCAATCTGTCATCACTGCAATAAAAAAAACGAACAGCGATAGTTGTTTTAATAACACACTGTCAGACAAATACATGAATAAAAAAACCGGTGCTAATATTATTCTTAATATTGATAATTGATTCGGGAATGTCATTACGGTAATATCAAAATATAAAACACATTTGTTAAAGATAGAAAAGACTCTTCTTCTATAAAACTTACAAACGGTACTTTAAGAAATTATTAAAATTGTTTGCTGCTACGATTATTTGCAGTATTCCTCATAACCTCGCATATAGTCAAGAATAATCTCAGCAGCTTCTTCTCTCATATCCTTTTCAATATTTTCATTGGAGTTAACATTTTTAATTAATTTCCATACCTCACACCAATCATCATCCATTGCTTTCTGTGCCTCGGCAAGTGCATTGATAATTGCAACAGTATAGCTGCTTTTTAATTTTTTAACAGCCTTGTTTAAAAAAGGAATTCCTTTTTCCGGATTGAAGTAATCATCCAAAACCTGCATATATCCAATACAGAATAATTCATCACCACTCAGATTCATTTTATTAATTTCTTTTACATTTTTATAAAAAACAATGGAACAATAAATTTCCGCATTGTATTTTCCATCAATATCCCATCCGAGTGCATTAATTAGTGCAGCTTTGACATCGATAGGATTAGCTTTTGAATGCAAATAATTTGCAAATTCCTCATTCATAACACGGGACTCACTTGCTTTTTTCACAATCTCGTAATCTGAATACTCTTCATAAAAAGTAGTGGATGTCAAAGGAGAATCAGCATAAGATAAATTTGAAAAAAATATACAGATTGCTATAACAGGAAATAAAATTTTTAACATAATTATATTTTAGATTTTTTATTTAGAATAATTTAACCATTTCAATTTTCTTTTAAAACCAACAAATGTGAAACCTCTGCCAATACTTCGTCAAAGATAATTCCAAATACCTTATTTCTGTTCTTAAATTGATTTAAAAATTATAATTAAGTAAATTTGATTTTACAATTCAGAAAAGGTTTCTGTAAAGCTCTGTTTACTTATTAATACGTATTCTGGACTTTTACATAATTCATTATTTTTGATTTCAATTATATTTAAAATAATCTTTTTTACTAATACTAAATTATTTTATAAGTTATGAGCGGAATTGCATTTGTTTTTCCGGGGCAAGGTTCCCAGGCTGTCGGTATGGGAAAAGATCTTTTCGAAAAATATGATGAAGTGAAAGACGTTTACCAAAATGCAGATGAAATAATGGAAATGCACTTAAGCAAGATATCATTCGAAGGTCCATCTGAATTATTAAAAGAAACACACATCACTCAACCGGCTTTATTCGTTCATTCTTACGCAATATTAAAATTATTGCCCGAAAATCTAAAAGCAACTTGCTCCGCCGGTCACTCTCTTGGTGAATACACTGCGAACGTTTATGCAAATACTTTTTCATTCGAAGAAGGACTGAAACTTGTTAAGACAAGAGGACAGTTAATGAAAAACTCCGGGGATGTTCAACATGGAACGATGGCAGCATTGATTGGATTGGATGAACAACAAATAATAGAGATTTGTGAAAAAGCAGCAGGGAATCAAATTGTACAACCGGCAAATTTCAATTGCCCGGGTCAAATTGTAATTTCGGGTGATGTAGACGCAATCGATCGAGCTGTTATAATAGCAAAAGAAGAACCATTCAGGTGCAGGCTCGCGAAGAAACTCGAAGTAAGCGGGGCATTTCATTCAGAGCTTATGAGAACTTCCGATGATGAATTACGCATTGCTTTAGGAAAAGTTGATTTTGGCGATGCTGATATTCCTATTTATACGAATGTTGAGGGTTTACCGATTACAGACAAAAATCAAATTCAAAATGCTTTATACAGACAGTTGGTTTCTTCTGTGAAATGGGAAACGTCTATAAGGAACATGATTAAAGATGGAGTAAGAAAGTTTTATGAAATAGGTTCCGGTAAAGTACTCACAGGTTTAATTAAGAAAATTGATAATGAAGCGAAAGTATTTAACATTTCAAACACAGATGATTTAGATTGCATTCTTAAAGAAGCTTAAAACTGTAAAAGTAAAGACCCTTTAAACTAAAAAGTTTTTTATTAATAATAACCGAACTTAATGAAATATTTACAAGACAAAATTGCAATTATTACAGGTGGAGCCCGAGGGATCGGGCGGGCAATTTCAACAGAATTTATCGATGAAGGAGCAGTAGTTATTATTTTCGATAAGTTTTTCCCGGATGATTTTGAGAACTATGTCAATGATGTTAAAAACAAAGGTGGAAAGATCACATCCAAAGTTCTGGATATCACAGATACGGATGAAACGCAAAAAGCGTGTGATGAGGTTGCTAAAGAATTCGAAAGAATTGATATATTGGTTAATAACGCTGGCATCACACGAGATAAACTACTTTTAAGAATGAGCGTTGACGATTGGGATTCTGTAATATCGGTAAATCTCAAGGGAGCATTCAATACAATTCGTGCAGTAACAAAGACAATGGCTCGACAAAGATGCGGTAAGATAATAAACATTAGTTCTGTAGTTGGTTTGATTGGTAATGCCGGACAGGCAAACTATTCTGCATCGAAAGCAGGATTAATTGGTTTATCAAAGAGTGCTGCAAAAGAATTTGCCGGGCGTAACATTAATATAAATTGTGTTGCACCTGGTTATGTAGAAACCGATATGACAGCTCAACTGAATGAAGAACAGCAGAAAACACTCTTAAGTGTGATACCTATGAAACGCGGTTCAAAGCCTGAGGAAATTGCAGGTGTTGTAGCATTTCTCGCTTCTGAAAAAGCAAGTTATATAACCGGTCAGGTTATTCCGGTAGATGGCGGGATGGTTATGTAGAGCAATTTCATTTTTTGAAACTTTTTCTTACTAAAATTAAACCTTATTTTAAATAATCTAAATTGTTCTATGAAAAATTTATTAATAATTTTATCAATGGCTTTTTTAATTGTGTCAGGATGTCAAGATGATATCTTAACTCTTAAAGGAAATGTTTTCTTGTATGAAGACGGAGCTGACAAACAATTTGTTGGTTTCAGTGAAGAAGAAATTTATCTCAAATGGGATGATTCACTCGGGGTAGACAGTTATCAAGGCTCATACACTTTAAATTACATTGACGATACTACAGTAGTTGTTGAAGTAAAAGAAAAACCTAAATACTGGAAAGCAAATACCTGGAAGATAATAATTGACGGGAACAAAGGCTTTTATTCAGAAGATTCAAAAAAATATTATAAGCCTTATACTAAAAAGATTGGAAATGACTAAGTACTGATACACACTTTCTTTTCTCAATATATTCTCCCGGGATCTTGGTAATTAACGCACCCTTTTCAGATGGATATAGGTCTCTTTTTCTAAAATTGAATTTACAAATTAATTAAATTAATTATATATAAAAAATTGGAAAATAAGTCGAAATTTAGAAAAGACATTTTCAAAACTGACTCAGGAATTGTTTTTCCTGAATACCTTACAGAAACTGACCAGCAACCGCCTCCCGATGTGTATCCTTATACAAGAGGAGTTCATTCGTCAATGTATCGTTCAAGATTCTGGACGATGAGACAATATGCTGGATTCGGAACTGCCGAAGAATCAAATAAAAGATATAAGTTTTTAATTGGCAGCGGAACGAGCGGTTTATCAGTTGCTTTTGATCTGCCCACTCAAATTGGTTATGACAGCGACGATACTTTAAGCGAAGGTGAAGTTGGCAAAGTTGGAGTAGCGATCGACTCTCTTCACGACATGGAAATATTATTTGATGGAATAAAATTATCCGATATAACGACTTCAATGACAATCAATGCTACAGCAGCACTTTTACTTATGATGTACGTTGCGATTGCGAAGAAACAAAATGCTGACCTCAAAAGAATTTCAGGTACTATACAAAATGACATTCTTAAAGAATATGTCGCAAGAGGTACTTATATATACCCTCCTAAACAATCGATGCGGTTGATCACCGATATTTTTTCCTGGTGCGGAGAGAACCTGCCTTCATGGAATACAATTTCTATAAGCGGTTATCACATAAGAGAAGCAGGTTCGAACGCTGTTCAGGAAATTGCCTTTACACTCTCGGATGCCATTGAATACGTTAAAGCTGCAATTACTGCCGGTCTGGATGTTGATACATTTGCAAAAAGACTTTCTTTCTTTTTTAACTCTCACAATAACTTTCTCGAAGAAATTGCAAAGTTCAGAGCAGCAAGAAAGATATGGGCAACAATAATGAAAGAGAAGTTTAATGCAAAGGACGAAAGAAGCATGAAGCTGAGATTTCATGCCCAGACAGCTGGTTCCACACTTGCCGATAAACAAATTGACAATAACATAGTTCGGGTAACTTTACAAGCTTTGGCTGCAGTCCTAGGAGGTTGTCAGTCTTTACATACTAACAGCAAGGATGAAGCTATATCCTTGCCAACTGAAGAGTCTGTTCAAACTGCTTTAAGAACTCAGCAGATAATTGCTTATGAAAGTGGTGTTGCCGACACTGTTGATCCGATGGGCAGCTCTAATATTATTGAATACTTAACAAATCAGATTGAAGAAAAAGTATGGGACTACCTGAATAAAATCGAGGACATGGGCGGAAGTTTAAAAGCTATTGAACTTGGATATCAAAAAAATGAAATAGAACGCAATGCTTATGAATATCAAATTGAACTCGAAAAAAAAGAACAAATAATTGTTGGTGTAAATGAATTCATAACTGATCACAAGGAAGAACATGAAATTTTAAGAATTGATGAAAAGGTCAGGAATGTACAAATAGAAAATTTAAAGAAACTCAAACAAACTCGTGATAATCAAAAAGTGAATTCGATATTAGAGACAATTAAACAGAAGGCGGGTACGGATGAAAATTTACTGCCCTATTTTTTAACAGCTGTTGAAAGTTATGTAACAATCGGTGAAATTTCCAATGTACTCAGAGAAGTATGGGGAGAATATAAATCATAAATTAATAATTGACGTTCCGCTATTCATTTCACAAAATATTCAAAGAGATATATCGTATCAATCTATGAATAAAAAAATAATCTGGATAACCGGAGCATCATCCGGCATTGGTAGAGAAATTGCAAAAGGTTTCGCCAAAGAGGGACACATTGTGATACTCACTGCCAGAAGAAAGGCAATCCTCAATAAACTTTTACAAGAAATAAAACCTCATTGCAAAGAAGCATCAGCATTCGTTTGTGACATCACATCACCAAAGAATGTTGAATCAGTTGCAAATAGGATAATTAAAAAATACGGCAGGATTGATGGATTAATAAATAATGCAGGGGTATCCGTTTTTAAAACTTTTTTAGATTCAACAGTATCAGATTATAAAAACGTTATCGATACAAATTTAAAGGGAGCATTTCTTTGTACAAAAAAGGTTCTGCCTTACATGGTAAAAGAAAAAAGCGGTCATATAATAAATATATTGTCAGTTGCCGCCAACACTTTTTTCGAAGGCAATTCTGTTTACTCTGCATCTAAAGCCGGGCTTTTAGCAATGATGAATGTTCTAAGAAGTGAAGTTCGTAAATTTAATATAAAAGTTACAAATATTTTACCCGGAGCAGTTGACACTCCAATGTGGGCTCCGGAAACAAGAAAAAAGTACAGATGTTTAATGATGCTACCCTCCGATATCGCAAAGATAGCAGTCGATGTTATTGACCAACCGAAAAGAGTATTAATTGAAGATATAGTTTTAAGACCTCTTAAAGGAGACTTATAAAAAATATTCTGATTTAATTCAGAAATGGTTTTAGCACACCGTCAAGATTTACAATATTCGTAATTTTTTCATAAGGAATAAGAACTTCCTGCTGTCCGATGACATAAGGACCAACCTGATAATTATTGAAAGTAATTATTAAACCTACCCCAGTTATATTATAATTTTTAAAATTTTCTTCGACCGGACCTGCACCAGTATTTAGCCATTCATCATCAAATTCTATTTCATTTTCTCTTCCATGTCTCTTGAGATCAAAAACACAAAAATCAGAAATGTATTGAAGATAATCTGAGACAGGACGAAACAGCTGAGAAAAGTTAATAAACTCCCCGTTTGTTAAATTAAAATTCATAGATGATAAATATGTATTTGGGTGAGCTGCCCCAGCATAGTAAGAAAAATTTTCGATTCGAATACTAAACACATCATTATTAAGATTATCGACTCCATAATTAAATTCGAAAGAACTGTTAAAATCAAGTTCATCCGGTATTTGCCAGTCTTTCATTTCGTTTTTAAAATCCTTGATACTTTGGGTGATAAAATATTCAATGTATGAATTAATCTTAACCTGAGCAGCTTCATTACTCATACCTTTTAATTCAGGGTAATTTGCTTTTATTTCATATCTGAATTCATCATTCTTTTCATTGAATTCTTTGTTCTCAACTTTAATATCATCTGCAAACAAGAACCGGGTAATCAATAAAGAGAATACGAGTACTAATAATTTTATTTGTCTTTCCATTTTAATAATTATTTTGAGTTTAATGGTTTGATAAATTTAGCATAATTATATTTTAATTACTATACTTCATATTGAGACTAATAAAATAATTGTATTATTTCGTTCAATTGTAAAATAGCTTCAACATTTATACACTTACACAAAAATAAACATGATAGAATTTTATATGTTTTAAAAAACATTAAAAATATATAACTTTAAATTATTGAGTAATAAAAATTAAAGCTCAGTACGTAATTTTACAAATTTAAAAATTATAAACCTTTAATAAACTTAAACAAGGGGGATATCAACATGAAATTAAACGTTAAAGCTTTTTCATTAACTTGTGCAATACTTTGGGGATTAAGCATCCTGCTCATCACACTCTGGTTCCTGATTATAGGATATCAAGGAAATATTCTAAAAACTTTAGGAAATATTTACTTTGGTTATTCCGTATCGTTGGTTGGAGCATTTATTGGACTCATTTGGGGATTTGTTGATGGCTTGGTTTGTGGAGCGATTTTCGCATGGATTTATAACAAACTCGTCGGCAATAAAACAGGATAAATACGTTTTACTGTTTTCATGATAATCTTTATTGATTCTATTGCGTGTTTGTGAATTTTAATAGGATTTGCAAACACGCTAATTTTTTTCCTCCAAAATAACTTACTTTTACCGTCACGCTAATCGTTATTTTCAAAATAATACATAGTACTATTTTAGTATATCTGATAAGATTTTGTAATGTCTTAAGATTAACAGAATATATAAATTACAGTACTGAATTATTATGATTGATCAAAATCTTCTTATCACGATTGTTTCAACCATCATAATTAGCGTATCCGCACAAATAATTGCAGGAAACCAGAACTATGATTTATCACTCGATGTCACGGGGATATCAAGCAGCCTTCAATATAGAAATAATATAACAGAATCTGGTCAAACCAGAATGGCTCAACAAAGAACAAACAGAAAAAAGCATTATCTTATTCGGTATCGGGAAGGGCAAGGTTTTATTTTCTACTGATATGAAAAAACTCTCTTCCGTAGACAACATAATTAGAATTTATAATCCTTAATTTTTATTTTAAAAAAACCTTTTGAAATGAAATCATTTAACTTAACAATAAGAGAAGGTAGATTAATTATTTTCACGCTAATGCTATTTTTTGTATCAACTATTCTATACAACAACTTTGCATTTTCTAAAACAGAGTGTATTAATCAAGATTCATTAAAACTAAAAGCTAAAACAAAGATAGATGAACTTAAAATTGCTGTGAAGGATTTAAATCTACTCATCGAATGCCCCACCCCGGAAAATTTCTCTTCCGATGAATTACAAAACTGGTATGAGCAAACCGCTTTGATAATGGGTTTAAGAAATGTTATCGAAGTATATATTCTCGACTTCAGGAAAATGCTGGATGAATGGATTTATTTATCCCACCAACCCGTCGAAGGAGATTTCGTTCAAATGAAAATGGAATTAGAGTCTATGCTTGTATATTATATAAACAGCAATAAAGAATTTAAATCCTTAACAACAAGAGCTGAAGAAAGAATGGAAAAAGCATTTACAATTATAGAATCCGTTAAGAAATAATTCCAATCGTTATATTGTTATCCAATAATTTCTCATCAAACTAATTCCGCTCCAATTTCTATAGTAAATATACTATAATAATATTTAAATGCGACTTCTATGTTTCAAAATATTTTCGTTTTGAAAACATATTTATACTGTTTATATTTGTATAAAATTGCTCTTTACAATAACTATGAAATTTTAATGATTGTTACAATTTTAAAAATATCATAGTAAAATTACTAAATGTTTTTTTACAAATAAAATACTTACATTTATTTCCAAATCTTAATCCTTTCTAAATGTATAAAAATGTTGGTCAATCTGACCGGATGCTAAGAGTGATAACAGCTTTATCACTATTCGGATATACATTGATAGAACCCCCAAGCTTATTTTTTGAAGCTGCCTTTCAGTTCATCGCATGTTATTTACTTTACACGAGTTTTATGGGTCAATGCGTTTTTTATCTTGTCTTTCTCATTTCAACAAGGAAAAAAAGCAGGAGAGTAAAAGTCAAGGAATGTTCGAATGATGACATCAGTGTTTTTTGGAATGAAAAGAAATGCACGAACTCTTCGATGTGTGTCAATCAAAGTCTGCTCGAAGCAACCAATTATCATAAGGTATTTGAGTTCTTTCATCCTAATAACCGTCCATGGATAAAAACATTTAAGAATTTAAGTACGTATGAAATTATCGATGCTATCGAGAATTGTACCTCTGGTGCATTATCTTATAGATTAAAAGCAGATACTATTGAGTACAGAAAGAGTGCTTAAGTAGGTCGAAGAAAGAATTTAATCAATTTAATGTATTAGCTCCTCCCCTTCCGCCTTAGATTAACTTTTCATTTAAATTATTTAAAACATAAATCCAATCCCTGCAGAAAATTCAGGTCCTCCGTAATTCTGCCTTGCTCCGATAGGTTCTGAGAAATCCGAAGACAAATTGTATCCTATATCAGCATTTAGCTTAACTAATTTACCGAGAATGAAATCAGCACCGGCACCAAAGTATACATTTGCTGCGGTCTCAGTGCTTACACTTATTTTTGTGGAACCAGTTTCTGTTTCCGAGCCAACCAAAAAACCGCCGGCTCCACTTAGATAAGGTCTGACTGATTTTTTGTCTGAATACTTTGTAAAATAATATTTTAAGCCAAACATAATCGGCATTACGAGACTCGTATTAACACTCGTATTAGTATAAGAAGTTGAAACTGTAGCATTCGAAGAAATAACTCCCGCACTGACATTTACAGCAAACTCATCATCTATAAAATAATTATAAGTAACTTTTCCTCCCATTCCTTCATTACCCGCATTAATTTCAACACCACCAATCCCCACCTCAACCGAAGATTTCGAATTTTTCAGAAATGAAAACTGAACATCTATACTATGCCTGTTCTTTGGTGAATCTGCGTACGAATGTTCAGCAGATAGAATTGTTAACGTAAATAAAATAATTACAGCTTTAAAAATAAAATTTGACATGACCTCTCTTTAGTTATAAAAATATAATATTGATTAACATTAATAAAAACGTAATTACACGATGTTTGTTACAGTACTTCGATGTTTAAAGTAATCTTTTTTAGTGGGATTAACTTTCCTTTTGTGTGACGTTGGTAGTGCTGCCTGCCTGCCAAAGCTTTTTGGCAGGTCATAACCTGTTTCTACTTCCCTGCCTGCAGCAGCTTACTATATTGCAGTAGTTTTTAAAAATAAAAAGACTATACTGTAAAGGAAGAGCTGAAATTTTATAACCTTAAAACAGTATAGCAATGAAAACAAAAAGAAGTACAAAGAAAATTGA
>JADHVP010000096.1 GCA_016783945.1 Ignavibacteria bacterium | reverse complement strand
GCAAACGCCTTGTTAGCTGTGTTTGCGGTAATGCGTATAGCAATCCGAGCATTGCCATGCATATACCCGAATCCTGAATACATCTTATCATATTCTCCGCTGTTCTTTCTGTTTCGTTATCAAAACCAATAATGAATCCGGCATTCACGATTATACCGTAAGATTGAATTTTATCTACGGCTTTTTCGATAGATTTATTTATATTAATTTTCTTGTTTATTGATTCCAATATCTCACTATCCGGTGTTTCAATACCGAGGAAGGCATATCTAAAATCCACATCCTTCATCATTTGTAAAAGTTTCTCATCATCCGCCAGGTTAATCGAAGATTCAGTTGAAAAATAAAAAGGAAACCTGTTTGTTTCAGCCCACTCTTTAATTGCAGGTAAGACTTCCCTAACATTCTTTTTGTTTCCAATGAAATTATCATCGACAAAATCAATATGACCTCTATAGCCAAGATCATAGAGAGTTTGGAGTTCTTTAATGATTTGCTCAGGTGTTTTCACACGGGCTATCCTGCCGTAAAGTTCAATGATATCACAAAACTCACAGCTAAAGGGACAGCCGCGGGAATACTGTATTCCTACGTGTATATAATCCTTAAAGCGTATTAAATCAAATCTGGGAACTACAGATTTTGTCATATCAGCTCTTTCAGTCGTATTGTATTCACCACTGCTGCAGCCTTTTTCCAGGTCCTGTATAAACAATGGAATTGTAATCTCACCTTCACCCCGTACAACGAAATCCGCAGACTTATATTTATCGGGTTGAGCCGTTACATCCGGACCGCCAACGACAACCGTACAATCATGCTGATGAGCTTCGTCGATAATGGAGATCATACTTTTCTGCTGAGAAAGCATACCACCTGTACAAACAATATCTGCCCACTCGAAGTGTTCGCTTAGAAGCGGTTCTACGTTTGCATCGATTAATCTAAACTCCCACTGCTGCGGCAGCAATGCTGCTACTGTCATCAGACCTAATGGTGCAGCCGGATACTTTGCTCCTAATATTTCACATACGGCAGTATAATTCCAAAAACTGAATGATGAAAACTCTGACTGGACTATGAGGCAGCGTGTTCCTTTTTCTAATAAATTCTTCATATTCTAAGGGGTTAAAATAGTTGATATTATTTTATTTTGAAAGGAAAATAATACAAGCAAAGAATTTCCGGATTTTTATAGAATGTGACACTATGATGGAGTCCGAATATACTTTCAGTATTCGCATATTATAATAAATGATTGGAGAGAGATTTTATATATGTTTTTTTTACTAAAATGACTAATTTTAATAAACAATATTATTGAAGTATGGAAAATATAAAAATTTTTCGAATAAAGAATTTCAAATCGATAAAAGAATTAAAACTTGAATGTAAACGTGTGAATATTTTCATTGGTAAACCTAATACCGGAAAAAGTAATATAATTGAATCACTCGTCTTTTATACAGGATTACCTATAAACGGAATAGTAAGGTTCAGTTCTTTGGACAATTTGTTTTATGATAATCAAATAAATGAATCTATTTTATTAAGAATAAATAATGTCATTATAAAAATATTCTATTCAAAAACTTATGACTATATTGTAGGAATAATAGATGAAAACACAAATGCTGTAAGAAAAGAATATAGTACTCAACAATTTGGAAATGGTCAGATACATCACATCGAAGAGATACCGTTTTCATTAAAGTATTATATATTCCGTGAAACTAAAGATATTATAGATTCGCAACCGAATTCATTATCATATCCATACGGAGCAAATCTCTATTCTTTATTAGAAACCAATAATGAAATCTATGAGTATGCGGATGATTTACTAAAAAGTTATGGCTACGATTTAGTATTAAGGCAAGCTACAAAAGAAATAGAATTTGTCAAGAGAAGCGGCAGGAAATTGATAACATTTCCATATTATTTAATTGCTGATACACTAAGAAGGATGATTTTTTTCAATACAGCAATAATGACGAATTCGAATAGTACTTTAATCTTTGAAGAACCTGAATCATATGCATTCCCATATTATACAAAAGAACTTGCAGAAAACATAGCAAACGATGAAAACAAAAATCAATATTTTATAACCACACATAATCCATATTTTTTAAAAACTATTGTTGATAAAACAAAAAGCGATGAGCTATGTGTGTTTTACACATATTACAAAGATTATCAAACTTATGTAAAAGAATTGCCAAAAGATAAATTGATTCAATTCTTTTTAAAACCAGATATTGATATATTTCTGAACATTGATAAGTTTGAGGAGACTTTATGATATTCGTTGAAGATAACTCTGACCAATATATCTTAGAGTATTTCAATAAACCAACAAGAAATATCTGGCGAGCAGATGGTAAGCAAGATGTGGTTAATAAAATAAAAAAAGAAAATGGAAGTATAGGTATTATTGATTATGATGACAGTATAGAAAATGAAGTAAAAGGAATGGACAAAGAAGAAGACCACGACCATTTAATATTATATAAATCCAAAGAAAGTTATATTATAGTAATACGTCCAAGGTTACAGAATTGGTTAGTTACTGCTTGCCAAGAATCTAGTTTGACACCTTCAAAATTCAAACTACCCGACAAAGTTGGTGAATTTCACAAAGCGATCAATAAAGATTTTAGAAAAAACCAATTAATAGAACTGCTAAAGTATCTGAACAAAAATAGTAAGATGTTTACGACGTATAGGCAATTAATAGATAGAATTAATCACAAGGCTTAATTGTAACACCAGAATCCACACCCTTAATCATCAAAATCGTTCCGTTGATTCCAAACTCCATTCCGTTAAAGTTACACGCCATTACGTAAGTGTCAATCTTAAGTCCGAAAGTATTCCGCTTCAGTCCGTCGATATTGCTCTCAAGTACGATAATGTTGCCCGTCAGTGCGTTAATGTTGCTCGTTAGTCCGTTAATGACGCTCGCCAGTCCGTTAATAATGCTCGCCATTACGAAGGTGCTGCTCGCCATTACGAAGGTACTGCTCGCCATTACGAAAGTGATGCTCGCCGCCGATAGCTGTTAAAACAATGATTTATAAGCTATTTTTACACCTTAAAAATAGCGTATTTTTAAAGGTTTTATGAAAACGTTAAAAATGGGCAGATTTCGAGGATTTGAGTTTACATCCAAAATCCAACTCAGTTCTAATGTTTACAGAATTATTTTATAAGCAACATCTTCTTCGTATCAATTATATTATCAAACACAACCAATTGATAGAAATACACCCCGCTTGTATAATTCAAACTACCACTCGAAGCACTCCAATCAACTTCATAAGTCCCAGCATCTAAATTCTCATTTACAAGAGTTGCAATCTCCCTTCCAAGTAAATCGTATATGATTAAACTTACGTTTGTATTGTTCATCGGAATATCAAACCTAATATGTGTTACAGGATTAAAGGGATTCGGATAGTTTTGAAAAAGTATAAAATCATTTGGGAGTATCGTATTAATTGACTTTATTGCAACAGGATTAAACAAAGGAAAAACATCTCTCAAAGGACCTCCGTATGCCCCCATATCATTTCTTAGTCCTCCTCGTGAGGGCCAAAGTGCATTGTTTAGATTATTTGGATCTTCGGGATCGTTATAAACCGAGCCTGGATTGCCCGTATCTATACACGGTGAAAATTCTGATAGATAAAAATTAGTATCAGAAAAAGATGGATTAATATTAATATTACCTGTTCCAGTAAAACCACCTTCTACGTTGCTGTAGGATATTAAAGCATACCCACTTATTTCTGCAATCGGACCCCCATGGCTTTGTGTATTTCCCCAGATAATATTATTTAATGCCGTTACCGTACCCATCCATACAAACATAGCACCACCCTTGCCGCCGTAAGAACCGCTGCCGGTCACAGAATTTTCGACGATATGGTTATTCTCTAAGATTATTGGATGTGCACCATTTCCAATTGACCAAAATCCGCCACCTCCATAATCCTGACCTCCTGTATTTTTGTATATGATATTGTTTTTAATGATTCCACCTGAATAATCTATAACAATTCCTGCGCCGTACAGGGCTTCATTCAACATTATGACATTATTTAGAATTAACGGATTTCCCCCGTAGCTAAGTGTACCACCGCCCTGAGCACCGTTCACACCGCTTGTATTAGTAACCTCATTGTAAATGATAAGGTTGTTTCTGATAACGGGTGAGGTCATAAACGTAAAAACACCTCCACCGCCGCGCCAGGTATATGAAGGATTATTTGGATCCACCCATTTGGTTCCTGTACCCCCTGTGATAGTGAATCCCTGCAATACAGAAGTTGAATCTTCTCCGGATTTGAACGATACACAGCTTGCTGAATCTGGATATGCGGGATTGCTACCATTAATGATTGTCGAAATGATATAAGTAACATCCTTATTAAGTATGTAATGACTTGCTACGACAATACCTTTACCAAGAAAATTAATATTTTCATAATATGTATTTGGTGCAACCAGAACTGTATCCCCGTTTGATGCAGCATTGATTCCTGCTTGAATCGTTGGTTGATTTCCGGGAACATTGATGATTGTAGCACTAACTGGTATTACCGACAAAATACTAAAGAATAATAATAGGTAAATGAAATGTTTTAACATTATTAAGTTCTCCTTATTAAAATTTTTTACAAGTTATTTTATAACTCTCGCACTTTATGTGAACGAGAATCTTATTACAAATTTACACAATTAGAAAGAAGATGTCGTCCTGATTGATAAAGCAGAACCATTTTAATGATTTTTTCTGTACGATTAGAACCTAATTAAGAACCGACAAGTTTTAATTGATGTGAATTTTTATATTCAGTGGGAGTCATACTGGTATGTTTTTTAAATGCAGTGTTAAAAGCAGATTTAGAATTAAAACCGACTTCATACAAAATTTCAAGAACTGTTTTCCTGCCATTGGAACTATCTATCAATAGCTGTTTAGCTTCCTCAATTCTGAATCCATTAACGAAATTAAAAAAATTTTGATTGAAATATTCGTTGATTACCTGTGATAATTGCCATACAGGAATTGATAACATTTCAGAAAGATCGACAATTGTCAATGTTGGAGATAAATACGGCTTTTGAGTTTGCATTATAAGGATTAACTGCTGTTCGTATTTTTGTATATCAGTATTGGTTAATTTTGAAGTAGCATATTTTGGATACTCCTTAATGCCGGGGAATATCTTAAGTTGACCTAAACCTTTTATTACTAAAATTGTTGTGTAAACAAGAAATATTGTTATTGAAAATAGATCTAAAAGACTAAGAATGGTTTCATCGTTGATGTTTATATTGCTTAAGATTGACCTTGAAGTAACAAAAAGCCAGTGAAGAATAATCAAGATCAAAAGAGAATGGAGCCAATTTAGGTTTATTTTTTCGATGGAGGAATATTGATCTTTTAATTTTACATGATACGCACGAAGAGTATGCAGCATTGCGATAATGTAAAATAATATTTGTATTAAATTCGATGTCCAGAATATTCTACTGTGATTGTTTACGCAAATTGAATATAGAAAGTTTGATTCATTATAAGCATCCGATGATATTATATATGAACTGACTGCGTTATACAGAATTAAAAGAACAAAAGGAATTAAATGTAATAAATATGATGTTTTAAGTGTGAAGTCTTTAAAGCATAACGATTTAATATATAAATACAATAAAGGTGCAAGCAAGAAAAATCCGGAAGAGCTGATTAAGAAAAAGTATATATGGTTTTCGAATCTTAGAATTTCAAATTGAAGAGTGAACCATCTTATAATAAGGAATGCCTTACTTAACAAGAAAGCGACTAAAAGATTCCTGCTGAGTTTTTTAACATTCTTCTGTGTTAATAAAACTACTGCTAAAAGTATCAACTGGAATCCAGTTATGATGAGAACTACATCTGTGACTTTCTGAATCATTGAAGAATCTTTAATTGATGATCATTTGAATAAAACATATAAAAAATACACAATATATACGATTCAATATAGTAAATTGTTATGATGCACTTTGATCGTATTTGTGCAATGATTGGCACGATTCCAGCCCAAAAAAAGTTGGTGGGCAGGATCATCCGTACCACTAATTTTATTTAAAATGAACAATGGAAATTTTTTCATATTTTATTCTGTTAGATATAATTAATAAATAAAACAAAAAATCACATGAATGAATTAGCGGGTAAGACATGCGAAGCATGCAATGAAGGAGCACCTTTAGCAACACAGGAAGAAATAGATAAGTTTATGCTACAAATCCCAGATTGGAAAATTATTAAGATAGATAGAATAAAACAACTAAGACGAACTTTCACTTTTAACAATTTCGTAGATGCATTATCATTCTCGAATAAGGTCGGAGCAATCGCCGAAGAAGAAGGACATCATCCGGCAATCTTAACAGAATGGGGAAAGGTGACCGTAACATGGTGGACACATAAGATAAAGGGATTACATGTTAACGATTTTATAATGGCAGCAAAAACAGATAAGCTAATCTGATTAACTAATTAGATTCTTTCCTGTATGGCACTATCCAAAATCAAGTGTACAAAGTGTAACAAACAAATGTATTACCTTTTTTTCAACAATTAAGTATATTTTACAACCGAAGACTTAGTTTTAATAAATATGAAATTATTATGTCAACAAATAGAGTAACTGGAATTGGCGGTGTTTTTAAATAAACAATTAGAGCTTCAAATAGAAGATGCATTAAAAAAGGGATACAGCCTATACAAAAAAAGAGGCTGGCTTTAAAAATATATACAACGTTAAAATGATTGCTGCAGTTTCAAGGAAAAGACCGCATGTATTGAAACAAAGCCGTGCTAAACTCTGGATACGCACTGCTATCCTTATTATCTTCGGTACGATTTTCACTATCGCTCTCTATGGTGATATAACATCGGGTAAGTTCAATTATTCTTGGGCTTTGTCAGCTTTTCTACCTTGTCTGGTCATAGGATTCTGGATGAGACGATGGGTCCCTATGCATATTCACATTGCATCAAAACTAATCACTTTCTCTTTTGATAAAATTTATTTTTCTCTGATACTTTTCCTGGTTATAATAAAAGTGATATCTGAAAGGATACAGGGATTAACATTTTGGGATGATGTTATCATGTGCGTAATCCTTGGGCTAATGATCGGTCGTCTGTGTGGTATATGCCTTAGAGTTCGTAAACTCAAGGTCAAGCATAATTTTCTTCCTCAGAAATCAGAAAAGGAAAATGCATTATAGCCTTATCAATGTTACGGTAATAATATCAAGCTATTCAAAAAACTATAATTAATTTACAAAAGGAAATTACTCATGTTTAAAGAGTTCAAAGAATTTGCTGTAAAGGGAAACGTTGTAGACATGGCAGTTGGTATTATTATCGGTGCTGCATTCGGTGCTATAGTAAACAGCTTCGTAGCCGATGTTATAATGCCACCCATCGGATTGCTGATTGGCGGGATAGATTTTTCAGACTTTTTTATAATCTTAAAAGAAGGAACGAGTGCCGGTCCGTATGCTACTCTTGCAGATGCACAAGAAGCAGGAGCTGTCACAATAAACTATGGCATTTTTATCACAGCATTCATAAGTTTTCTGATTGTTGCATTTGCTGTATTTTTACTTGTCAAAGGGGTTAACAGCATGCGTCGTCAGAAGGAAGAACCAACTGAGCCAACAACAAAAGAGTGTCCACACTGTTTATCAACAGTACTTATCAAAGCAACTCGTTGTGCGTTTTGTACATCAGAACTTCCTGCGTAAAAACGGATGAATGGAGCTTCCGGTAAAAATGCCTGTTGATTATAATTTGAATTATTAAATAGAATCAAAACGTTATGTACAGCAATATAAATTTAATCAATAAACTATTTTATGTATTTTAATAACATCTAATATCTGTTTATAAATTAAAATATCTATAGGAGATATACAAACATGCATGAGAAGAGCATTGAATTGTTAAATAAAGCAGTAGCAGATGAATTATCCGCAGTTCACCAGTATATGTATTTCCATTTTCATTGTGATGACCAGGGATATGATCTACTTGCCGGTTTATTTAAAAGAACAGCAATAGAAGAAATGCTTCACGTTGAGAGACTTGCAGAACGAATTCTTTTCTTAAAAGGTGAAGTGGAAATGAAGGTTGCATCAGATGTAAAAAAAATTCAAGAAGTCAAAGATATGCTGGAATTATCTGTTAAGATGGAAACTGAAAGTGCCAGAGATTATAATCTATGGGCAAATGAATGCGCATCTAATGCTGATTCAGTTTCAAAAAAATTATTTGAAGACCTCGTTATCGACGAAGAACGTCATTTCGATCAATACGATACTGAGTTAGAAAATATGGCAAAATTCGGTGACAGTTATTTAGCTTTACAATCTATTGAGAGAAGTAAAAATTTAGCTGCAGGACCTGGAACGGTATAACACAATTCATTTCTATAAAGCTATATAAAAAACATTGAAGTGCTCACAATCGAGCACTTCATATTATTTTCCGAATAAAATAGAAAGAAATTCTTCCAACACTTTTTAAAATCATATCGTTGGCAAAAACGACTAAGAACAGCTTACCTGGATTATTAATTTTGTGTTTGAATTGTAAAATCTTGTATACTTACTAAAACGGAGTTTCATCTTCTTCACCTTCCTTAGAAAAACTAGTATCTGGAGATTTTCTTATATTATTAAATTTTGCATATTTATCAACAAAGACTAATTGAAATTCATCTGTTGGTCCATTCCTCTGCTTGCCAATTACTATATCAGCGATATTTACTTTATCAGGGTTATTTTTTTGTTCTTCTTTACTCATTCCTATAACCGGTCTATGAACGAATAGAACAACGTCCGCATCTTGTTCAATTGCACCGGATTCTCTTAGGTCAGCAAGCTGCGGACGTTTTTCTTTCCCTCGTTGTTCAATACTGCGATTAAGCTGTGAACATGCCACAACGGGTATTTCTAACTCCTTGGCTAATGCTTTTAAACTCCTGGAAACATATGCAACCTCAAGGTCTCTTCTTTCAGCATTATCCTGCCCTTTTACTAATTGAAGATAATCAACTATCACCATATCGATTCCGTGCTCTCTCTTCAATCTTCGTGCTTTCGCTCTTAATTCTAACACCGAAAGCTCACTAGAATCGTCAATAAAAAAATTTCCTTTTAACTTATGATAGGTAGCTTGTACTCTCTCCCATTCTTGAGAAGGAGATTTTCCTGATTTCAAGAGTTTTCCATCCACACTTGCCTCACTTGCAAGAAGCCTTAATATTAATTCTCTGAATGACATTTCAAGTGAGAAAAATACAACACTTTTATTTTTTTCAACCACAGCATACCTTGCAATATTAGTCGCCAATGCCGTCTTACCATGAGAAGGTCTTCCCGCAATAATTATTAATTCTGAATTTTGAAAGCCAGCAGTCTTATCATCTAATATATCAAATCCGGTTGGGATACCAATAATACCCCTTGTATCTGAATGCCGTCTTTCCCCAAGCTCCTCTATGACATGTTCAATTTCATCTTTAACAGAAATAACTTTCTTCTTTGAAAGTGATTCTGATATTTCCAATATTTTTTGTTCAGCGTTATCAAGCATATTATATGTGTTCGCAGTCGGGTCAAAACAATTATTTACTATTTTTGAAGAAATGCTAATTAAATTTCTTAAAATGTATTTTTCATAAATAATTCGTGAATAGTGAACGGCGTTAGCAGATGTTGAAACAGATGTTGTTAAATCTATTATATATTCAATTCCGCCAACCTCTGTTAATTTATCAAGTCTTTTGAGTTCCTCCTTAAGAGTATGCGGGTCTATCGGCTCCCTTTTAACATCAAGATTTGTTATTGCCTGAAATATCGTACCATGAGCCGGTCTGTAAAAATGAGTATAATCAAGGAATTGAAGTATCTCATTCACTATTTCATTATCGATAAGAATTGCTCCGAGTATCTTTGACTCTAAATCGATAGCATTCGGCGGAACTCTCCCTGCTTCAAATTCGAAATTTTCATCGAGTATATCCTGCTTTGATATTCTTTTCTTTTTTGTCTTTGCCATTACTAACTTTTTATCATAAAATTATTTTATAGAATGTTCTTTAATTATTGACCTCATTATCGTATTCTTTTCTAAACATCTGAACATCTTCCCACGTAGGTTTTTTCCAGTTTGGATTTCGTAAAAGAGCTGCAGGATGATATGTTACCATCAATTTTATTTTTTGATCACCAACCATGTAATCATAAATTTTCC
>JADHVP010000095.1 GCA_016783945.1 Ignavibacteria bacterium | reverse complement strand
AAAGACCAAGGAGTTATTAGGGGAAGCTAATTCTGTCCTTTACGAGAAGCTTACAACAAAGACAACCAGTATTAAAATTAGGAATTTCTTACTGCAAATATTTAAGCTGAAATATTTACATAATAATGATATCAAACTTTCTTCAAAAATTCCTTTTCAATATGTAAGAATTTTTCTAGAAGATAAATCTTTCAATATCCTTTTAAAGAAGTTCAAAGTTATTGAGGATATATCAGATACTAAAGAATTGGATTTAAAAACTATAGTTAAGATTTTTACTGATAAGTATATAATTGATACAAGTGAGCGGGAGCCACCTAAAAAGGAAATAAGGAAAGAGGTTTCAGAAACAACGGGTGAAGAAGATAAAGAAAAAAAGGAAGAGGTTTTAGATACTATAGTAGAGAAAAAACCTATTAAGAAAGAAAAAGAAATAATTGATATAAAATTAGATGAAAAACCTATTCCAAAAGAAGAAGATGTGATTGATGTTAAGACTAAAGAAGAAACCCAAAAAAAGGGAAAAGATGTAATTGATATCGATGTAAAAGAGACCGAGACAGAAGCGGAGTCATTTTATTCGAAGGAGTTAATCGAAGTAGAAAAATTAGAAACTAAGAAAGATAAACCAGAAAAAGATTTAACGGAGAAATTTGAAAAGCACTTTTATTTAAAGGAAGAGGTAAAGATTAAAAGACTATTTAAAAAAGATGAGCTTATTTCAATCTCGAAAAGAGTTTTTCGTTCGAGCAAGTACTCTATGTATAGAAATTTTGACAAGCTTGAGAGATTTGATTCATGGCAAGACGCGATAGATTTCCTCAAGAAGATTTTCACGAAGAACAAAGTCGATTTTTATCACAAAGACGTTGTTTTGTTTGTTGATATGTTAAATGATTATTTCAAAGAAAAAGAAAGAAGCAAAACAGATTAATAATCTTGATTTAATTTGATGTTTTTAGATTATGCGAAAATATATATAAAGTCCGGAGACGGTGGTAATGGTTGTGTTAGTTTCAGGAGAGAAAAATTTGTTCCTAAGGGAGGACCAAACGGCGGTGATGGTGGAAAAGGTGGTAATGTTATCCTCAAAGCTTCCTCACAACTTTCGACTCTAATTGATTTTCGGTACAAGCAGCACTACAGGGCAAAGAGAGGAGCTCACGGTCAGGGTAGTGATAAAACCGGCAAGAGCGGAGAGGACCAGATAATAATAGTACCAACAGGAAGCATTATCAAAGAGAAAACCACAGACAAAGTAATTGGAGAGTTACTTGTTGATGGAGAGGAACTGGTAGTCTTAAATGGAGGAAAAGGAGGAAAGGGAAACGCTCATTTTAAAACATCTACGAACCAGGCTCCCCGTTATGCACAAAAAGGACAACCCGGTCAGGAGATGGAAGTGGTGATTGAACTTAAGCTGATTGCCGATGCGGGTTTAGTAGGATTCCCAAATGTTGGAAAGTCGACACTCATATCGAAGATCTCAGCAGCACGACCAAAGATTGCTGATTACCCGTTTACAACTCTTGTTCCTAAACTTGGGATAGTAAAGTATCGAGATTTTAACTCATTTGTCGTTGCGGATATTCCCGGAATTATCGAAGGAGCATCGACTGGTAAAGGATTAGGGCTTCAGTTTCTTCGGCATATAGAAAGGACAAGGTTGTTGGTTTTTATGATAGACTCAACGAAGATTTCTGATTCGAGTGAAGAGGTTCTAAAAGAATATAATGTTTTATTAAGAGAGATAAAAAACTATGGTGCAAATTTACAATATAAGCCAAGAATAGTATGTTTTACTAAAATTGACGTGGTTAGTAAAGAGGTGAGAGATATAATTGCATCAGTTAGTATAGAAACAGAAAAAGTAATGATTTCCTCTATAACAGGAGAGAATCTTCAAACGTTGAAAGACATGATATGGAACAATCTGAAAAAAGAAAATAGTCAGGAAGAGAATTAAGATTTAGTTTTTCGCATAAACAAAATAAAAACATTAAGGATGTAACATGGTTTCAAAAAAAACAAAACCAATAATATTAATATCAAATGATGACGGGATAGAATCTAAAGGGATAAGAACTCTAACGAAGGAAATAAGAAAGTTTGCAGAAGTAATCGTTGTTGCACCAAATACACAGCAGAGCGCAGTAGGACATGCTGTGACTATGTCAAATCCTATAAGGGCGACAAAGAACTTAATAGATAGAAATTTTTATGGCTATGCGGTTGAAGGTACCCCAGCAGATTCTGTTAAGCTTGCAGTGATGATACTTTTCAAAGAAAAAAAGATTGATCTGTTAATTTCGGGAATCAATCAAGGTGCTAATACTGCAATTAATGTTATATATTCAGGTACGGTCTCTGCTGCTACCGAAGGTACTATTCTTGGTATTCCATCAATAGCGGTATCACTAACGAGTTACACTTATGATAATTTTTCTGTTGCAGCTAAATTTACTTCAAAGATAGCCAAAGTCATTTTAAAAAAGGGTTTGCCTAAAGGAACTTTGTTAAATATAAATGTTCCTGCGGTGGAAAAGGAAAAGATAAAAGGAGTAGCTGCTACAAAGCAAGGAAAATCTTACTGGGCTGATGATTATGTTCTCAGATTAGACCCAAGCAAAAGGAAGTATTACTGGCTTACCGGCGGGATGAAAAAATTAGATAAAACAATTGAGTTTGATCAAAAGGCTATTGATGAAAATTATATCTCTGTAACCCCAATTCATTATGACCTAACCGATTACACAGCTTATGAAGAAATAAAAAAGTGGAATTTGAAGTTTTAGTATTCTGAGTTTGTTTTAATTTATTAAAAATTTTTACATCAATAAAAAAAGGGGAGCTAGCTCCCCTTTTGTATAATTACCAACAATGGCAACTTGTTATTCTATGATGATTTCTTTGCAACATCTTCTAGCATAGCTGTTGTCAATGATTTTGGTCTTTCGATAGGATAGCCAAGACCTCTGTCCCAGATAATATTTGCTGTGACACCGATAGCTCTACCGATTCCAAACAGAACTGTATAAAATTCATATTCTGTCAAACCGTAAAACCATTGAATTACACCTGATTGCGCATCAACGTTAGGCCATGGATTTTTAGCTTTGCCTTGTTCGACTAAGATTGGCGGTACTACTTTGTAAAGTATGTTTACATATTTAAAAATAGGATCGTCAGGAAGATGTTTCAGGCAAAACTCCATCTGAGATGTGTAACGAGGATCTGTTTTACGAAGAACGGCATGACCATACCCGGGAATTACCTGACCGGAATTTAATGTATCCCAAACGAATTTTTTCATTTCTTCCTCATTAGGTGTTTTACCGCCCATTTTATCCATGACGCCTTGAATCCAGCGAAGAACTTGTTCGTTTGCTAGTCCATGTAAAGGACCTGCTAAACCGTTGATCATTGCTGAGACTGCATAATAAACATCAGAAAGGGCACTCGCTACTAAGTGACCAGTGTGTGCACTTACGTTACCGCTTTCGTGGTCACTATGAAGAAGGAAATATAATCTTGCAACTTCGTCGTAGGGTTTATCTATACCCATCATATGTGCAAAATTACCACCCATATCTAATTTAGGATCTGAAGGAATTATATCACCGTTTTTATATTTTTTACGGTAAATATAAGCTGCAATTTCAGGGAGTCTTGCTAATAGATCCATTGAATCCTCATAAGTTGGATCCCAATATTCCATTTTGCTTATTCCCTCGTTAAATTGTTTCGCAAATTTGGATTCCCTCTGCATAGCTACTATAGCTGCAGAGAACATTACCATTGGGTGACTGTCTGCAGGCATAGCATTTAATATGTCAAAAACATATGGAGGAACTTTACTTCTGCCTTTGAATTCTTCAGCTACTTCAGCTACCTGTTCTTCGGTTGGTATATCACCGGTTAATAAGAGATAAATGAATCCTTCAACGAGAGGCATTTCCTGTCCTTCGGGTATCGGAAGTTTAGCCAGAGTTTCTGGGATAGTATAACCCCTGAATCTTATTCCTTCATCGGGATCTAAATAAGAAATGTCTGTTACAAGAGCTCTTACACCTCTCATACCGCCAATTGCTTGCCCAATCGTAACTTCACCAACCTTAACATTGCCATGATCCTTTAAGAGTTTTGTTGTCCTGGGCCTATGAGCTTCGATTTTTGCTCGTAGTACTTCTTTTAATTGTGTCATTTTTAGATTATTTTAATTAGAGTTAAATATTAAAGGTATGCTTAATATATACCAATTTTAAGAAATTAAAAAGTTAAGTATGTTTCTCTATTTGGCAATCATATTCAAATTGAAATAAAATCAATTTAATAGTAATTTAAGATTACCCATATTACAAAAATTAAATTAATGATATGAAAATAACTTATTACGGGCAATCATTTGTCCAGCTTGAGAGTAATAGAAATTCTATTATTATAGATCCTTTCATTACTGGAAATCCACTTTGTAATATTAAACCTGATGATGTTAAATGCAATTTTATTATTCTTACACACGGACATGGGGATCATTTTGGAGATACTATAGATATTGCAAAAAAGAATAATGCACGTGTTATAGCAACATTTGAACTTGCAGAGTACATAAACAAGAAAGGTGTTGAAGTACACCATTTAAATCTTGGTGGAGGATATGACTTCCCATTTGGTCGGGTGAAGCTTACTTTAGCGCATCATTCTTCGTCGACACCTGATGGTACATATGTGGGTGAAGCAGCAGGAGCATTAATTACAATGGATGGAAAGACTTTCTATCATGCAGGTGATACGTCTTTATTCTATGACATGAAACTGATTGGTGAGATGAACAAAATAGATTTTGCTTTTTTACCTATTGGTGATAATTTTACGATGGGAATTGACGATGCTGTGAAAGCAGTAGAATTCATTAATGCATCAGTTATTATCCCTATTCATTATAATACATTCGATATAATTAAGGTTGACCCTGAAGACTTCAAGAAGAAAATTGAATCAATCGGGAAGAAATGCAATATTTTGAATCCCGGTGAATCCATAGAGTTGTAAAGTTGGTATGCTTGATGAATGACTTCATTAGAATACCTATCAGACTACAACTTGTATTGCACGAGGTTTTTAAAATTAATCTAAAAGAGAATATTGACTAAGATCATTTCTATAGCGAATCAAAAAGGTGGAGTTGGAAAAACTACAACAGCTGTTAATCTTTCCTCCTGCATCGCTACAATTGGCAAGAAAGTGTTAATGATAGATGTTGACCCACAGGCAAATGCAACAACAGGTATAGGTATTGAAGCAAGAGATGATGGGAATACAATTTATGATGTGCTGATATTGGACAAAAATATGAAAGAAAGCCTGAGAAAAACCCAAATACAAAAACTCGATATCATACCTTCAAACATAGATCTTGTAGCTGCTGAACTTGAACTTATTGAATTTAAATCAAGAGAAAGTGTTTTGAGAAGAAAGATAATAGATTTGATAAATAGTCTAAGTGAAGAGGAGAGGTATGAATATGTTTTCTTAGATTGTCCACCATCACTTGGTTTAATAACCGTGAATGCTTTAACAGCAGCTCATTCGGTTTTGATACCTGTGCAGTGTGAATACTATGCACTTGAAGGTCTTTCACAGTTGCTCAATACGATTAAGAGAGTTAAAAACTCATCCAATCCGAGACTTAGTATCGAAGGTTATTTGCTGACCATGTTCGATTCAAGGTTGAAGCTTGCAAATCAGGTTGAATCAGAGTTGAGAAAGTTTTTTGGAGAAAGGGTGTTCCATACGAAGATAGCGAGAAATGTTAAGATAGGGGAAGCACCAAGTTTTGGAAAACCGATTATAATATATGATCCCCAATCGATGGGAGCACAGAACTATATGGAATTAGGAAAGGAATTCATAAGAAGAAACGAAGCAGCAAGAAAAAGTTAATTTTTATTATGACAAAAAAGACGAGACTTGGAAAAGGGTTATCGGCTTTATTCGACGAAAAAAATGTTGATGTTAGTTCGATCCCAGGTGACACAACCGATGTAAAAGAAAGCCTTTTTCTTGAAATAGATATTAACAGCATCACCCTGAACCCGTTTCAACCACGCGAAGACATAAATGAGGAAAAGTTAAAAGAACTATCCCAGTCTATAAAGCGAGATGGGATTATTCAGCCTATAACTGTTAAAATCTCTGACGATGATAAAGCCTTTGATTTAATAACAGGGGAACGAAGAGTCAGAGCAGCAAAAAACATTGGGCTAAATAAAATCCCAGCATTTATTTATAGAAAAGATACTAATAACGAGAAAATGTTTGAGCTTGCTTTAATAGAAAATATTCAGCGTGAAGACCTTAACCCTATCGAGCTTTCTAACTCTTATCAAAGATTGCTGGATGAACACAATCTTACACAAGAACAGATTGCAGAGAGGGTATCAAAGCAAAGGAGTACTATAGCGAATTATTTAAGATTGCAAAGACTTCCTGCTGAAATTAAAACTTCATTGAGGAAAAACGAAATAACAGAATCACACGCAAGAATGCTTCTAAGAATCGAGAATATCGAGGACCAGATTGCTTTATGGGAAAAAATAGTAAACGAGAATTTATCGGTCAGGAAACTTGAGGAAATAACAAAGAATCATACAGGTAAAAAAAGAAAAAGAAGATTTAAAATAGTGTTGGATGAAGATCCATATCTTAAAAAACTTGAAGACAAGCTTAGAAGATTTTTTGGAACGAAGGTCAAGGTTAAGAGCAAGACGAAGAGCAAGGGAGAAATCATTGTTGAATATTATTCAAACGATGACCTTGAGCGAATAATTGATAAGTGTGAAGAAAATTAAACAGAGTTAAAAAATTATAAAATTAGTACTATGAAAAAGTTTTTATATTCAGAAAAAGCACCTGAACCAATAGGTCCTTATTCACAGGCGATTAATTTTGACAAATTAATATTCACTTCCGGCCAGATTCCTCTTGACAGAGAAGGTTCGATAAAATCGGACGATATAAAGGAACAAACCAAAGCAGTAATAGAAAACTTAAAATATGTACTGGGTGACAATGGTTCATCTCTTGACAACGTTTTAAAGACTACAGTTTATTTAAGTAATATGAATGATTTTGCTATGATGAACGAAGTCTATTCCCAGTATTTTGAAAAGTCTATGCCTGCCCGAAGCACAGTTGAAGTTGCAAGATTACCTAAAGATGTGAAGGTGGAGATAGATGCTATAGCTTTTAGGAGTTAAGAACATATAAAGAAGAAGTACTTATGATTTGCGTTGGTGAAAAAATTGTTGAAGTGCCGATCGAAGTTTTCTGGAGAACAAAATAAAAGCGGCTCTTTAATTAAAGAGCCGCTTTTGTTGTCTCTATAAAATTATACTTTTTACTTAAGCTTGTTTACGTGCTTGTTGATTTTTGATTTTGTACGTGCAGCTTTATTTTTATGGATGATACCTTTTGTTGCTGCCCTGTCTATAATTGATATTGTCTTTTTAAGTTCAGGTTCGGCTGATTCTTTATCTTTTTGAGACAATACATTTTTGACCGAACTCTTTATTGAAGTCTTATACTTTTTATTTCTCTCGGTTCTTTTTAAAGTTTGTCTTGCTCTTTTTTGAGCTGATTTATGTCTTAATGGCATTTATAATTGTTTTTACTATTTTGAGCATCAAAAATAGAAAAAAAGGATTCTAAAATCAAACCTAATTGCTTTCTTGCCCCCCATTCTTCTTATGAATTCTTCTTCTTCTAATTATCTTTGGCTTAAACACTTTCGAATAGTTTCTAAAAATAATATAAATAATAGGAACCGTATACATCAGAGTTATACTTATTCTTGTATCCAGAAATGATATTATTATTGTTAGTATAAATATTAAAGGAGCTAACAAGGTTAATTTTGAGGTTCTTTTTATGTAGGTAATATTTATATCCTTGTCAACAAGCTTGAAGTTATACGTTGCATATTTCCAATGTAAGTAAAGCAAAAGACCTATTATTGTTAGATTGAAGGAATAAAGTATTACCGGTAGTTGAAAACCAGGATAGTCCATAATGAGAGACGTTGTGAAAGGAATCAACGCAACAAACATTAAAAAGATTATATTAATCCAGATTAATCCCCTATCAGCATATTTTATTATATTAAATTGAGTTTGATGTCTTATCCAGTATATCCCAAGGACAATAAAACTAATAGCATAGTTTTCTAATTTTGGAAGGAGTAAAAGTAATTGGTCTTGAATATCTGTTGAAAATGTATGCACTGTAATATCTTCGGGAAATTTCAGTTCAAGGATCATTAAGGTCATTACAATAGCAAACACACCATCAGTCAAAGCTTCGATACGGTATTTGCTTAAACTTTCAGTATTAACAGTTGTATTCTCAGTTTTTTTGTCTTCCATATTATTTGTTTATTCGCGTTAATTTTAATTGACTGGTTTTATTGTAAAGGTGGTTTCGTTTATGATTCGCACTAGATATTTTATTCTATTTTAATAGGTTTTTTAAATTTATAAATTAAGTTTTTATATTTAGAAATTGAACAACTAAAATTTTCAATGAAATAGGAACCTCTAAACCTTTTTATAATGGAATTTTTTGATCATGAGAGCATGCCCTAATTGTAGAAGCGAAGATTGCAAAATTAAACTTACGGAAGAAGACTTTAAAATAGTAAAGTGTTCCGGTTGCGGTCTTGTTTATCTTCAGAACGTACCCGAAGAAAGTGAAATCTATGAAGACTATTATGAAATTAAATTCAGCAAAGATGATTATTCAATAGACTCAAAGTATGACTACTTAGCTGAGATTTATGCAATAAACCAGCAAAGGCTGCGTTTCTTGAAGAAGTTCAGAAAGGAAGGGAAACTCCTTGATGTTGGCTGTGGTTCTGGTTTGTTTTTGAAGACAGCTTCGGAACAAAACTATGATGTCTATGGTATAGATGTGTCGAACAAAGCATTGAGCTTTGCAAGGGATGAATTTAAATTGAATGTTCAACAGAAAAGTCTTGGCGATCTAATAAAGGAAAACAGAAAATTTGACATTATAACTTTGTGGCATGTGCTTGAGCATTTCATGAACCCGGTAAGTGAATTGAAAAAGATAAGAGTATTATTAAACGAAAATGGCGTATGCTTTATAGAAGTACCAAACTATAACAGCATTAAATTCAAATTGTTGAGAAAGAAATGGAAAGGCGGCAACCACCCTCTTTACCACAGAACATTTTTTACGGGCAAGACATTGAGAAAGACCATACAGGAAAGTGGTTTTAGTGCGACTAAAAGGATTAGGATATCTTATAAACTTCCCCAAAAAAGTTTTATGTTTAATAAAGCAAAAACTATGTCCAATTTATTTGCGATGGATGCATTCCTTGATTATGCTGTGTGGAGGTAAAAAATTAACATTGAGCAATTTAGCATAGAAAATATGAACGAAGATAATTCAATAAAAAAACACTGGAAAGTTCTGGAAAGAAAAGAAAAATTCAAAGGCAACTGGATTGATCTAAATGTTGATAAAATCTTACTGCCTGATGAAAGTACGATTGATTATGAAGCATTAAATTATCACAAAGGAGGTGTTGGTATTGTTGCTGAGAATGAAAAAGGAGAGATTATACTTGTTAAGAACTACCGATACATAAATGACTTTACGGGGTGGGAGATTCCTGCCGGTACAATTTCCCCCGGGCAGCATCACTCCGATTGCATTTTGCAGGAGTTAAAAGAAGAAGCAGGCTGTGAGATTAACAAAGAGTCTTTGGTTTATCTTGGGAATTATTATCCATCAATTGGTTCCAGTAATCAACATTTTCATTGTTATTATGCAGAAGGAGTTAAGCAAGTTCACAAACATCAGGACACAAATGAAATCCTTGAAACAAAATGGTTCAGCAAAGAGGTGGTCAAAGAAATGATAAAAACATGTGAGATTAAGGATGGATTTTCACTTACACTTTTAATGAGAGTTTTACTTAACGATAGCATATAATTATCTTAATTTATTAACACCATCACTTCGGGGAAAGTTGATTAAGATGAAGAAGACAGGTAAGAACAAGCCAGTTGTCGCAAATATGAGGTTTTGGTTTATTATAAGGTTAGTAATGATACAGAGTAAACCACCCAGGTCACATTGAGCAAAAGATAATATATAAGCAGAAGAATACTTTTCGGAAAAACTTTTGCTATTCATTCTTTTTAATAAGAGCTTCCGAACATTTACAGATGTAAAACACAAGACAAAGCATGCGATTAATGAAATGTAATTAAACATTACCATATCGGGGTAAATGTTTTCAACCGGAACGAATAAAGCAAAAGTATATATTATTA
>JADHVP010000021.1 GCA_016783945.1 Ignavibacteria bacterium | reverse complement strand
GTTATGAGTATTAGTTATTAAGATTTATTATAACACTTAATAAAATTCTACAGTTGACAGATAATAATTTTACAAAATTCTTGATAAAAGGTGGTAATCCTTTAAATGGAAACGTAAGTGTCTCAGGTGCAAAAAACTCCGCAACGAAAATAATAGTTGCTTCATTACTTACCGATGAACCATGCACACTATTTAACTCACCAAATAAAATAAGCGATTTAACTGTTACTTCTAAGATCTGTACTCACGTTGGAAGCCAGGTATCTGCTAATGGTAACAAATTGGAGATACAAACAAAAGAAATAAAAAGTAATATCATCCCCCAAGATTTAGGAAATTTAAACCGGATTGCTGTGCTTTTTGCCGGTCCGCTATTACACAGGACTGGTATGGCAGAAATTCCTATCCCGGGTGGCTGCAAAATCGGCTCACGTCCCTTAAATTTTCATATAGAAGGATTGAAGAAATTAGGTTGTTATGTTGAAACAAAAGACGATTTCTATGTATTGAAAGCGGATGGCATGATAGGAGAGAATATACACTTGGATTATCCGAGTGTGGGCGCTACAGAAAACATTTTAATTTCAAGCACACTTGCAAAAGGAAGAACCATATTAACTAACGCTGCCGTTGAACCTGAGATCATTGATCTTATCAAGTTCCTCCAAAAGATGGGTGCGATCATCGAGATTAGTACCGATAGAATAATTACTATAGAAGGTGTTGAGAAACTAACGGGTGCAGATCATACAGTACTACCTGATAGAAATCAAGCTGCTTCTTTTGCCTGTGCATGTCTTGCTTCTAAAGGTGACATCTTTATTGAGAATGCAAGGCAGGATGATCTTATTACTTTTCTAAATTCAGTCAGAAGAATTGGCGGGAAGTATGAAATAAATGATGAAGGTATAAGATTTTATTATGATGGTTTGCTTAATTCAGTTGCAATTGAAACAAATGTTCATCCGGGCTTTATGACTGACTGGCAGCAGCCTTTTGTAATATTAATGACGCAATCCAAAGGATTGTCTATTATCCACGAAACTGTTTATGAAAAAAGATTTGGCTATGTTGAAGCATTGAAGCAAATGGGAGCTGAAATTGAATTGTACAATACTTGTTTAGGAAGCTCACCATGTAGATTTATGAACACTCAATATTATCATAGTGCAGTCGTAAAAGGACCGACTAAATTGAAATCTGCTGAAATAGATATTCCGGATCTGAGAGCAGGTTTTTCGTATTTAATTGCTGGTGTAATTGCAGAAGGTGAAACTCTTGTTAACGGGTCTGTATATATAGATAGAGGTTATGAAGATATCGATCTTAAGTTAAGAGATCTTGGTGCTGATATCAAACGTGTTTGATTTTATATATACCATCATTTAATTTACAAACAACACTTCTTATTATTTAAGTAACATAATTAAGTATTGCATTGGAGATATTTTAAAATATGAGTAAAAACAAAATAGAAGAATTAAAAAAAATAAAAGAAGAAGCACTTAAGGGTGGAGGTTCAGACAGGATTGAAGCTCAACATAAGCGGGGTAAGCTAACTGCAAGAGAAAGAATAGATTTATTATTAGATGAAGAATCGTTTCAGGAGACTGATATGTTTGTCAGACATCAATCCAGTGATTTCGGTCTTGATAAACAGAGATATTATACAGATGGAGTTGTTACAGGTACCGGGAAAATTGATGGAAGAGCTGTATGTGTTTTCTCGCAGGATTTTACAATTTTAGGAGGATCGCTTGCAGAGTACTATGCTAAGAAAATTGTTAAAATTATGGAACTGGCATTAAAGATAGGCGTCCCGATTATAGGCATTAACGATAGTGGTGGTGCCAGAATACAAGAAGGTGTTTTATCTTTGGCTGGATATGCGGACATTTTTTTAAGAAATACTCTTGCGAGTGGCGTTGTACCTCAGATTTCCGCGATAGTTGGACCTTGTGCAGGGGGTGCTGTCTATTCTCCGGCTATAACCGATTTTATTTTTATGGTCGATAAGATTTCTCATATGTTTATCACGGGACCAAATGTTATTAAAGCGGTAACAAATGAAGAAGTAACATTCGATGAACTTGGAGGAGCTCATACTCATGGTACAAAGAGTGGTGTTAGCCATTTTACATGTGACAATGAAATTGAATGCTTTCAGAAAATTAGGAAGCTGATATCATATATACCCTCTAATAATTTAGATGATCCTCCCAGGTATGAACATAATGAACAGGAGGAAAAAGATTTAGATGAACTTAATAGTTTTGTACCAGATAATTCGAACAAGCCTTACGATATGAAGGAATTGATAAGTAAAATAATAGACGATGATAGTTTTTTTGAAGTGCATAAAGAATATGCTGAAAATATTATCGTAGGATTTGGAAGGATAGCAGGTAGGTCAATTGGCATTATTGCTAATCAACCGTTAGTTCTGGCTGGTGTATTATGTCTTAATTCTTCAATTAAAGGTGCAAGGTTTATAAGATTCTGTGATGCGTTTAATATTCCGTTATTGGTTTTAGAAGATGTGCCAGGATTCCTGCCGGGAACTGACCAGGAATGGAGGGGTATTATCAGGAGCGGTGCAAAATTACTTTATGCATTTTGTGAAGCAACTGTTCCGAAAATTACTGTTATAGTAAGAAAAGCTTATGGCGGTGCGTATGACGTTATGAATTCAAAGCATGTGAGGGGAGATATAAATCTTGCCTGGCCCTCAGCAGAAATTGCTGTTATGGGTGCTAAAGGTGCTGTAGAGATTATTTTCAAGAATGAAATTAAGAAAGCTAAAGATAAGAAGAAAGCTCTTGATGAGAAAGTTAAAGAGTTCACAGAAAAGTTTGCAAATCCTTATTTAGCAGCTGAAAGAGGATTTATAGATGATATTATTGAGCCAAAAGATACCCGAAAAAGTCTTATAAAATACTATGAGTTAATCGAAAATAAAGTTGACTCGAATCCATCTAAGAAGCACGGTAATATTCCATTATAATTCGATAATTATTTTATCATTATTGCTGCAATAGGAAATTCTCTATAGTCACTATTTGCTGAATTGATTTTCAAAACCGATTTTACTAAAATGCGTTTTATTTTATTTTGGAGAACAATAAATCCAATAAGAATAAATTAAGTTCTTTAAGAGAAATTTTATCAAAGCCAATAATTAAGACTGAGTCTAAAACTTTTCAGTACTCTGGACTTGGGATTCAATTATCGGCAACTATATTGATATTTCTCTTTATTGGAGTGTGGCTTGATAAAGTTTTCGAAACAAAATTTTTATTTACGCTTATACTAACTTTTATCGGTTTTGGAGGAGGTTTTTATAGTTTCTATTTAACGATAAAGAGACTTTCTGAAAACGATAAAAAAATGAAAGATAAATAAATTTATTTTTGCGAAATCTTAGTGGTTATATCAGGTTTGTTCTTTATATTTCTTTGTCGGGTTTGTTTTTATTCTTGATATTTGTATTAATAGATTATTTTGTTGTTTCAATAAACTTAGAAATTTCTTCAATAATCTTTAGCTGGATTTTGTGCACACTAAATGTTGTCATTGGTACGAAATATATCATGAATTCCTTAGATAAAGATAATAGTAAATTCATGATAAGTATATACGGGGGTATGGTTGTTCGTTTGTTTGTTGTTTTAGGTTTTATTGCGATAGGTTTATTATTATTTGATTTTGAGAAAGCTGGATTCGTTATTTCACTTTTTTGCTTTTACTTTTTATTTTTAATTTTTGAATTACATTATATAACAAATATCAAAAAAGAAAAAGATTTTAAATAGTTAGTCAGAGATTTTAATTATTTAGCATAATTGATTTTACAAAATAGGTTAAGAAATTTTTTTGCAAGTATAGTAAAGCCTTCTATACTTTTTTTATTCATTTGTCTTCTTTCAATAAGCATTTCTTTTGCTCAGGATTCAACTCATGAAGAAAAAGTATCGTCACATGAGGATGAAGGTAAGCTTGATATAGTTGAAAAAGTAGTTGATCATGATTATGTGGATTTCTATTTCTTCGGTAAATTATACTTACCTAAATTCGAACCAATTCATATTGGAAGTATTGAGATAGATTTATCACCTACTAAGAGTTTGTTTATGATGATTCTCTCCTCATTGCTTCTAATCATAGTACTTAGGAGAGCAGTTTCCTTAAACACAAAAAATAAAGTGCCAAAAGGGATCGGTAATTTTATTGAAACTATTGTTATTTTTATTCGGGATGATATAGTTCTTCCTAATATGGGTAAAGATGGATTAAAAATGTTACCGTTTATCCTCACGATTTTTTTCTTCATCTTATTTGCTAATTTGATTGGTTTGTTTCCGTTTATGGCTCAGCCAACTAAGAATATTAATGTTACGACTGGTCTGGCTTTGATTACTTTTTTTACTACACAAATTTATGGTATGAAGAAGAACGGGGTGGTTGGTTATTTCAAAGGTTTGATTCCCCCCGGAGTCCCGACTTTCGTTTTACCAATTATGATAATTGTGGAGTTTATTGGACTCTTTACCAAACCATTTGCATTACTCATGAGGTTGTTTGCTAATATTACTGCCGGGTCGATTATTATTCTTTCACTAATCGGTTTGATATTTATTATGAGTTATGCAGGAATCATAATTGCTGTTCCGTTTGCAATTTTTATATATTGTTTAGAAATCTTCGTAGCAGTGTTACAAGCTTATATATTTACGATGTTGTCCGTATTATTTATTAATATGGCTATACATCAAGAACATTAAAATTTTAAAAATTTTCAAAAAACTAATTGATTAACATAAAGGAGAATCTTTTAATATGGACTTAGGTTATTTAGCAGCCGGTATAGGTGCCGGACTTGTTGTAATAGGAGCCGGATTAGGTATTGGCAGGCTTGCTGGACAAGCGATGGATGCAAGTGGCAGGAATCCAGAAGCATTGGGAGAAATAAGAACCTCAATGATTATTTCCGCAGCTCTGATTGAAGGTGTTGCGTTATTCGGACTTGTTATTTGTATATTGTTGGCTATTAAGAGCTAATGATTTGTTGTATGACTTTGTTTTATAATTGACTGAGTATTTTTTTATTCCGATTATAAATAACTCATTGATCATACATTAAGTATTTTATTTTAAAAACATAAAACGTAGAGAATGATATATTATCTTTCATTACTGTATAATTATTCGATAATTTTATTAATGAGCGGTGATGGTCATGAGAAGCCGTCTTTATTATCAGTAAATCCCGGATTAATAATTTGGACAATCATAATATTTTTCATTTTATTGCTTGTCTTAAGAAAAATTGCCTGGGGTCCCTTACTAAAAGCACTTAACAGCAGGGAGGAATCAATCCGAAGTGCTATCGAGAACGCAGAGAAACTTAACAAAGAAGCTGAACAGATGATAGAACAAAATAAAAAAGACCTTATGAATGCGAATGCAAAATCGATGGCTATTATTAATGAAGCGAAAGATATGGCTACTAAAGTGAGGGAAGAATTAATTAGCAAAGCAAATGAAGATTCAAGGAAATTAATTGATCAAGCAAAAACTGAGATCGATCAGCAAAAAGACGCTGCTCTTAACGAAATGAAGGATGAGATTTCAGAGATAGCCATTAAAGCAGCGGAAAAAATAATAAATGAAAATCTTGATGAGAAGAAGCAGAAAAAAATCATCGATGATTTCCTTACAAAGATTCCAAAAAATTAAATAGATTTATTTTTAATTATATTAGCAACTATTTAGAAACCGTATGTTTTCCAAAATATCAAGAAGGTATTCAATAGCATTATACAAAGCAGCTGATACTCTGAAGAAGATTGACGTAGTAGCGCGTGATTCGAATGATATTTTGAATTTGTTGAAATCTTCGAATAAGTTATCGCTGTTCTTCGCAAGCCCAATTATTCGTAAGGATAAAAAAATAACAGTCGTTAAAGATTTGTTCGAAGGTAAAATTTCTGAGATAACATTCAATTTTATCAAGTTGCTAATTATAAGGAATCGAGAAAACATAATTAGTTATATCCTTAGTGATTTTCTTGAATTAAAAAATGAAAAAGAGGGAGTAATTGATGTTACGATTAAGACAGCTGTCGAATTGAATAAATCCGAGGAAACAAAATTTAAGAAGAAGATTGATGATTATACGAAATTGAAGTGTATTCCTTCCTATCAAATTGATAAAGATTTAATAGGTGGCTTTACTGTGCAGATTAAAGATACAATTTTGGATGCAAGTATTCAGAGACAGCTTCAGGTGTTAAAGAACAAATTCAAAGAAACAGAAACAATTATTAAATAACTGATAAAAAATTAGTACTGATTTAAATTTTAGAATAGGAGTAATAATAAATGTTTGATGTAAAATCTGATGAAGTATCTGCTGTATTGTTACAGCAACTTACAGGTTTTGAAAAAGAGATTGATGTTTATGATGTTGGAACCGTTTTATACGTTGGGGATGGTGTCGCAAGGGTCTATGGATTATCAAAATGTCAGGCGAGTGAGTTGATCGAGTTTCCGAACGGTGTTATCGGGATTGCTCTCAATCTTGAAGAAGATAACGTTGGTTGTATTCTTTTTGGTGAATCTTATTTAGTAAAAGAAGGTGATCAGGTCAAAAGAACAGGGAGGATTGCTTCAGTACCTGTCGGCGAAGCTTTACTCGGAAGAGTTGTAAATCCTTTAGGACAACCGATTGATAACAAAGGTGATATTAAGACAGACAAGTATTTACCTATAGAGAGAAAAGCACTTGGAGTTATTCAAAGGCAACCTGTGAAAGAACCTTTGCAAACTGGTATTAAAGCTATAGATGCTATGATACCAATTGGAAGAGGACAACGAGAATTAATTATTGGTGACAGGCAGACGGGTAAAACAGCAATTGCTGTCGATACAATTATAAATCAAAAAGGGAAAGACGTTTTTTGTTTTTATGTTGCAATAGGTCAAAAAGGATCGACGGTTGCACAGGTTGTAAAGAGTCTTCACGATGCTGGAGCAATGGAATATACGACAGTTATTTGTGCAACAGCTTCAGACCCTGCTCCAATGCAATTCATTGCACCTTATTCAGGAGCTGCAATGGGAGAACATTTCAGAGATACCAAGAGACATTCACTCGTAATATACGATGACCTGTCAAAACAAGCAGCCTCGTACAGAGAAGTATCATTACTTTTAAGAAGACCACCCGGCAGGGAAGCATACCCGGGAGATGTTTTTTATCTTCACTCAAGATTACTCGAAAGGGCATCTAAGCTTTCTGATGAATTGGGAGGCGGTAGTTTGACAGCTTTACCGGTCATAGAAACTAAAGCTGGTGATGTATCGGCTTACATACCAACGAACGTGATTTCGATTACGGATGGTCAGATTTATCTCGAACCGGACTTGTTTAACGCGGGGGTTAGACCTGCTATTAATGTTGGAATATCGGTTTCAAGAGTTGGTGGTAATGCCCAGATTAAAGCTATGAAAAAAATTGCGGGTACGTTAAGATTAGATCTTGCACAATATAGAGAGTTAGAAGCATTTGCTAAATTTGGTTCTGATCTCGATAAAGCTACTTTGCAGCAATTAAGAAGAGGTGAAAGACTTGTTGAAATACTTAAACAAAAGCAATACGTGCCTATGGATGTGGAAAAACAAATAGCGATAATCTATGCTGCTACCAGCGGTTATCTCGATGAACTGCCCGTTGAAAAACTTGTGCAATACGAAGCTGATCTACTTTTAGAAATGGAAAATATGCATAAGCAGTTACTAAACGATATTGCAGATAAGAAGGAACTAACAGATGATATAAAAGAACGATTGGATAAAGTAGTTAAAGAGTTTACAGAAAGATATAAATCTTCAATCGGTTAATTTTAATTTAATAATAATGACTACAAAACCTCCGGCAGAAATAAAGATTACAGATGATAATGATGTTACGAAAAAGATTTATACAGCTATTGATGGATTGAATGAACTTATACCTGTTGAGAATGATAGAAACAGATTAAGTTTTTGCTTAAGTATGCTTCACGACGATATGATTGGTTCATTGCTTAATGCAATTGAGCAGGCTGACCCGCGATCATGCATAGTAAATTATCTGGAACTCGAAAAGAAGATTCGTGAAGTACTTAAAGAGAAAGATATTAATTTTGCATAAAGCAAAAGCAATTTAATTAATTTTTGTCGACTAATAACATTTGGCTACATTAAAGGAAATAAAAACAAGAATCGTTGCGATAAAGAACACGCAGAAAATTACTAAAGCGATGAAAATGGTTGCTGCAGCTAAATTACGCAGAGCTCAAGATAAAATTATTTCAACCAGACCATATGCTAATAAGATGAATGAGTTGTTATCTCATCTGATTTCAGTTGCTGAAAAGACTATTAATCCTTTAACGGAAGAAAGAGAAGTTAATAAACACCTTGTAGTTGTAATTTCATCTGACAGAGGTCTTTGCGGTTCGTTTAATACCAATTTATTGAGATTTGCGACTGAGCAAATAAATAAGTTAGGCGAAGATACACAGCTTATTACGATTGGTAAGAAATCAAGTGTTTATTTTAAAAAGAGAGGTTACAATATTATTCAAAGTCATGTTAATGTCTTCAGTGATCTCAAAATTGAAGTAGCAAAAGATATTGTGAAATTTATTGTACAGGGTTACCTGGATAAAGAGTATGATAATGTCGAATTAATATTCAATGAATTTAAATCTATTGTTAAGCAAAATGCTGTAGCAGAAAGGTTTCTACCATTGAGTAAACCAGACACCGATGACGCTGATGAAAAGAAGTCCATGATTGACTACATTTATGAACCGTCTGCAAGCGAGATCTTGAATTATTTAATTCCGAAGCAACTGGACATACAATTATGGAAAGCATTGCTTGAATCAAATGCTGCAGAGCAGGGTGCAAGAATGACAGCAATGGAGATGGCAACAAATAATGCAGCAGATTTCTTACAGGATTTAGAAATTATGTATAATAGGGCAAGGCAGGAATCTATTACTAAGGAGTTGCTGGAGATAGTCGCCGGTGCTGAAGCATTAAAGGAAGGTTAAAATCATATAAATCGGTTTTAATAAATTATTAATTTGTATTTCCAAACCAATAGAATATATCTATTGGTTTTTTTATTTTAGTTTATGTTAAAGAATTATTTTGTACTTAAAGAGGTGGCCCGGTATTTAAACTCTGTGCTGCAAGGATTTTGTATTAAAGAAGTATTTACACAAGAGAAGAATAAATTTGTAATGTGCTTTTGTGATAATGGTAATTCGGAATTAAAATATTTGGAATTCTCCTGTGATAGTACATTACCCTATCTTATTCTTAAACAGAATTTTTCGAAAGCAAAGAAGAACACTGTTAATTTATTCGATGAAATTTACGATTTGAAAATTGAATGTATCGGACTTTTCAAAGATGATAGAATAATCAATTTCAATTTATCTAATTCTATAAATATATACTTTTTTTTCTTTACAGGGAAAATAAATTTTTTTGTTTGTAAAAATGATGTTATCATCAATGCATTCAAGAATAGAAATCTTTATGTTGACAAAAGTATAAGTGATTTATTTAAATCTAAAAGTATAAAATCAGGTGAGATTAATAAGACCGAAACCATAAAAGATTTTTATAAATCAAATTATTTAAAGTTTGGATATTTATTTTTTGAAGAGTTGTTGCATATTTTAAATCTTAATGAAAAAGATGCATTGGATGATAACAACAAAAAATTAATCGAGGAAGAGTTCGATAAATTTAGTGAATCATTAAAAACACCTGAGTATATTTTTTATGAAAACGAATCGAAATCAGAAATATCCTTAATGAAGTTTAATCACCTTCAAACATACAATGCTAAGAGCTTCACAAATATTAATGAATTGCTGAACGAATATCTAAAACATTTTTACAAAGTAGAAAAAAGAAAAACCGTTAAAGACAGCAGACTCGTTAACTTGCAGAATAAAATTGAGGTAGTCGATAAGAAAATTATGGGTTTGATGAAACAAATTGAAGTATCAAAGCAATCGGAACAGTACTTTATTTATGGAGAACATATCCTATCTAATCTTCAAAATATTAAAAAGGGAGATAAAGAATTACATGTCAATGATGAAACAACGGATGATGTTGTTATTATTAAGTTAGATGAATCATTAACTCCATCCGATAATGCACAGAAGTACTTTAAAAAATACAAAGGGCAGAAAGACTCGCTTAAGGTTTTAAAAGATAAAGTAAACATATTTAAGAAAGAAAAAGAAAAACTTTCGAATGAATTAAAAAGGTTATCTGAAATACAGGATTACAAAACATTATCGAAGATGAATAAAAAGCAGGAAATAAAAGAAAAAGAAGATAAAGAAACAAGTATGTTCAGGAAGTTTATTCTGAGCGATGACTATGAGGTATGGGTAGGAAAGGATAGTAAATCAAATGATCTGTTAACGACGAAGTTTTCTTCTCCTAATGATCTGTGGTTTCACGTGAGAGGGGCAAGTGGTTCACACACAGTTTTGAAAATTACCAATAAAAAGAAAATCGTCGACAAACACATAATTCAGACAACTGCATCTATTGCAGCTTATTATAGTAAAGCGAGAAACGCTTCTAACGTACCTGTTGCATATTGCGAGAGAAAACATGTAAAAAAGAAAAAAGGTTTTAAGCAGGGTAGTGTTGTAATGGCTCGTGAAAAAGTAATTTTTGTGAGACCGGCTTTACCGGAAAGTACCGGGCAATGACGGGATTAAATATAATTGCTTTCGAGTTCTGACAATTTTTTTAATATTCTTTCTTTGTTTGATGTATCAGCTCTTAACAGCATATTATAAGCATTAAATGCTTCTTTAAAGTATCCTTGTTTTGCATAAAGGTCTGCAAGTGTTTCGGTAACTATCTTAATGTCCGAGGCGAATGAAACGTTAACGTCCTTCGAATGTTCTTCAATCCCGGGTTTACTTATTGCCTTGTTAAACGTATCTGTTTGTATGTCAAATTCTATTTTATTGAAGTTTGCGAGAAATTGTTCAAAAGCATTTTCATCAATGTATTTTTCCTGTTCAGCGTTATCCCAGTTCAATAAGAGTTCTTGAAAATCCAATTTAGATTTTTTATCTATAAGACTATTTATCCTTTCTTCACAGCTGCTATATTCTACGACCACTTTTCTTTTTTGTGGATAAGAAATCCTTTCCTGTCGTGAGACTTTTTTAAGTTCTGTTATTTGCTCTTTCAGTTTAATAAATATTTCAAGATCGATAATTTTATCTTCTAATTCTGTTAAAAGATTCTCAGCTTCGTTGATGTATTCTAATTTTATGAGCGCCTTTAATAATATAAGTTTAGCAGACAGATAGTCAGGATAAATTTCAATACCTGTTTTGCAAACATCTATGCATTCTTCATATTGTTTATTCAGCAGGTATAAATTTGCCAAACGAACAAACAAAGGTGAAAACATGTTACTGTTCAGTTTAGCTCTTACAACTCTAATGTATTCTTCAAAATTGCTGATCATGAAAGTTTAAGTTTACCTGTTACAATTTTATTGTGCATGATTACCTGTCTAATAGATAAGAATCCCATCATACCAAATCCTAAACAGAACATTAGCTGAAAAGGAAGAGCTGCAATCTGAGCATATACTACGGACATTACAACTCCTACGAAACAATAAATCGATAAGAGAGCTTCTACTATAGTTGCTATCGATATTTTCTTCGTTAAATATTTCTTATCTGCCCATGAATCTTTATTATCCATAATCTTGAACTTCGGTGTTCTTACGAATTCACTTTTTTTATTGATAAGCCCTTCGAACACTGCTATGGAATTATTTACTGACAGCCCCATACTTCCCGCAAGGAACACAGGGAAATATATAATTCTCTTTTGCCAATCAGGGTAAACATCTTTTTGTGAGTAAAGATAAAAAATAAATGAGCTAATAAAAGCGAATATAAATATAGACATGAATTTATAAACATCGTCATACTGACCTGATTCCTTTATTAAAAGAATCGGGAGGTTTAATATACCCGCTACTAAGATGAAAGGATACGCAAGATTGCTGCAAAGATGTATGAAAGATTGTACTTTCATTTTAAAAGGAAGATTAGATCGCAATACTCTTGGATAAATTTTCTTTGCCGTTTCGATAGCACCTTTAGTCCATCTGAACTGCTGGGATTTTAATGAATTTATATCAGCTGGCAATTCCGCCGGTGAAGTAAAGTTGACAAGATATTTGAACCTCCAGCCCTTCATTTGTGCACGGTACGAAAGGTCGAGGTCTTCCGTCAGAGTATCAGCTTCCCAGTTACCCGCATCGAATATACATTCTTTTCTCCAGATGCCGCCCGTCCCGTTGAAATTGATGAAGAAGCCAGCCCTGTTTCTTACTGCCTGTTCGATTACAAAATGTCCGTCGAGAGCAATTGCTTCCGTCTTTGTGATGAGTGAGTAATCTCTGTTTAGATGCTCCCACCGTGTTTGAACCAGACCAAGCTTTTTATCTTTTGTAAAATAGGGGAGTGTTCGTTTCAGGAATTTTTTCCTCGGAATAAAATCGGCATCAAATATAGCAACAAATTCTCCCTTTGCAGTATCGAGACCTTCTTTTAGTGCCCCTGCTTTATAACCTTTTCTGTGTGTACGGTGAATATGCTTAATGTCATATCCCTGATCGATATATTGTTGAATATGTTCTTTTGCAATTTCTACTGTTTCATCCGTCGAGTCATCGAGAACTTGAATCTCAAGCTTGTCTTTAGGATAGTCTATCCTTATGATGGCGTCTATTAAACGGCAGATAACATATTTCTCATTATAAAGAGGAAGCTGAATTGTTACTTCCGGATATTCTGTAAGTGTTAGCTCCTCTTCCGAAAGGTCCTCTATTCTCTTACCGAATGTTTTAAAGTAATAGTACACCATAGAGTATCCATGAGATGCGAACAAAAACAATATCGATAAAGAAATTATATAAGTAGCTAAAATGATCGGTTCAATCTGCATTCTGATTTATAGTAAGTTCAATTTATATGATTACCAGTTTGAGGTCATATCGTTTAAAATATCTTCGCAAATTTTTTCGGTTGCGTCCTTTATGCCGGTTTCTCTATTTGAAAATGTTGTTGCAGAAGAGCTGTACTCGCCCCAGTTCTCAAACGTTCTTTCCCAGACCTTTTTCTTCTTAACCATATTTTCAAAGTCCACGTTTACTGTTATCGTTAATTTTCTTTTCGTTACGTTTTCATTCCCGGAAATTACCAATGCCTCATCCCTTACATTTGTTATATTACACTTGAGCACACCGTCTGCTGTATTTTTATCGGTAAGTATAAAAGTGTTATCTTCAATTATCTTATTCTTCAGATTCTCTGTGAATGACTCTCTTATATTTGCTTCTGAAAAGCTGCTCGAATTCTCGAACAAAGGTACGGCAACGGACCTGATGTCTTCGGGGGGATTGTTACCCCTGTAACTGTAAACTCCGCAGGCGAAGTTTAATACAAAGAGAAATATTGTTATGAGGTTTATAAGATATTTTTTATTCATTAGCGGTACTGCTTTTCGAGATTATACTTATTTATTTTTCTGTATACGTTTCTTGGAGTATGTCCGAGTATATCCGAAACTTTATTCACATCCCAATTATTTTGTGTTAACAGGTAAGTCAAAATCCTTTTGTCAAAATCTTCAGCACTCATATTTTCTATTTCCTCTTCGGGTATATAAAATCCGTCATCTCTGTTTATTTCTGTATTAAAATTTTGTATCTCCTGCTTTTGTAATATGTTTTTTATGTCAATGATATCAGATTTAAGTTCAAGCAATGCCCTGAAAAGAAAATCCTGCTCCGAGCGTTCTCTTGTTCTTGCAGATACTGTCGGGAGTAATGAATCATATTCCGTAAGTTCTGTTTTTAAATGTCTCTTAACATCTCCGGCTGTGAGCTTCTTATCAGGATACAGAACAATTATGCTCTCACAAAAATTCTTCAGCTCTCTTGCATTTCCGTTCCATGAATAGTTTGTTATGTATTCCATTGCTTCCTCATCTATTCCATTAAACGTAATATTATTTTCAGCACAGAATGATTCAACAAAGTAATGAAAAAATATCCTGACATCCTCTTTCCTCTCTCGAAGCGGCGGAATATTCAGATTAATCGATTTTAATCTGAAATACAGGTCTTCACGGAAGATTTTGTTTTGAACGTCTCTTGCAAGGTCGCGGTTTGTTGCAGCGATAACGCGGACATCTACTTTTACAGTCTTATTTCCTCCGACTTTCATAAACTCGCCCGATTCGAGCACTCTCAGTATTTTTACCTGTGTGGATAAAGGCATGTCTCCGATTTCATCCAGGAAAATTGTTCCTTTATCTGCGGTTTCAAAATAACCTGCACGTGTTTCTATCGCTCCTGTGAACGCTCCTTTTTGATGCCCGAAAAGCTCGCTCTCTATAATACCTTCAGGGATAGCACCGCAGTTCACTATAACAAGCGGCTTGTCTCTCCTTTTGCTGAAATGATGTATGGCATTTGCTACAAGCTCTTTACCCGTACCGCTTTCACCCGTGATGAGCACGCTTATATTGGTCGGGGCAACCTGCTTGATTGTTTCATTCAGCTCCCGTATCTGTATTGAGTCACCGAGTAGTTTGTAATCCATTTTTAACTTAGAGACAAATATAACAGTATATATATGCTATTTAAAGTTATTTTGTGGTGAATTGATTATTCTTTTGGGGTGGTGTTGGTAGTGCTATCGTGACACGTTTCTACTTCCCGCGCGCGGTATGAACCTTAGCGTGTTATACCTTATGTTGGTACTAGTTCATTTTTGAAAACATTAATCATTAAATATTCCTTCAACAGACATCGTTGCTAAACCAATGCGTCTAAAATCTCTTCTTTGTGGTGGTTTGTCAATATAATAAGCATATAAAAACTTATCTGAGGTAATCATATAAATGTAGAATATTTCATCCAGTAATTTCATATTAATGGATATGTTTATTGCTTCACCTGTTTCAATGTTTCCTACTCTGAAGAAATATTCATTGGGACGTGCTACTAAATATTTTTTATTATCTTTAAACCAATAAACATACTTCAAATTTAACCATTCCCAGCCAGAATGATCATCCTCAACGTAAAAATCTGTTTCTTTCGAAGACAAGATTGGTAATTGAATCGTTTTAACTGAATCATATAAGTAACCTAAAGAATGAAATTTGTTATTAGAAAAATATTTGATTCTATGGTTTATCAAACCATCAAACTTTAAGAATTTTTTATAGTCATATGACAATGAGATAGGACCTTCCGAAAATATTGAATTTAAAATTACTGTATCAGTCATTACCAAAATCGGATTCTCTTTTAGCAAGTATACAGAATCTTTTCTCATATGGTCGTAGAAAATTTTTGTCATAATATTATTTGTTTTTGCTGTTGCATAAGGTGTATCTACTGTTATAGAATCTGATATCTTGTATCTCAATAGATAAGTCATTTCTTTAATATCAGGTTCCCAATATAAGAACTTATTGTTATACAAATAATATTTACCAGGGCGATTGGCATCAAGATATGTATCTCTAATTATGTGTGTTTGTGATTTATACGATATTTTTTTCATAAGAGAATTAACTTTTTCCCTACCTGAATATTCTTTTTCGCCATCAATATCATATCTGACACTATCATATACAATTATATAATTACCTTCATCATCTGCACCAATGAAATGTACGCTTTTAAAATTCTTTTCGTATAAAGTAAAAGGGAGGAAAAGCACACATGATAATAACAATAAAGGAACAATGATTATTATTAATTTAGTTTTCATTACTGTACGTTTCATTTAATCTCTTATACTTATTTATTAGTTTTAAGTTCTTAAATATTCCAGGTTAAGTTTGAATCCACCGTACGTTGTTGGTGCTCTCTCACAAGCAAAAAACGAATGCAGTTGGAAATATCCGAACAGAAAGTAACTTTGGCTCAGCAAGTCGATGAGCTGCAGAAAAAGCTGCATGAATCTGAACAAAGACAGTTGCATATCGTACTGCAGGAGAAGTATAAATCGAAACGCGGTATGGCAAGAGATTATATGATTAGCCGGTTAAGTATATTGACACCCTCTATAAGAGGTAAGCGTTTGAAGCAAAGAATCTTTGATATGTTTGAAATGGCTTTGTTGAATGGAGAAGCACAATACACTGCGATACTGGCACACAATAAAATTTCAAAACCAACTCTTACACGTGACCTGCATAAGCTGAAGAAATCAGGATTCATCATTACTATAAGAGGTAAAAAAGGAAACAGGATACTTCTTACACCTGCCGGAGAGCAAATGAAAAAAGAGTTTGACAGGATTGTTAATGGGTAAATTGGGAAAGAGAAAGGTTCAAAGATTATATTTGTTGTTGATGGATAACACAAACAGCTAAGGGGAAGTTAAAGTCGAAAAATCTTTTTTAAATATGGAACTGAATGACAAATAAAGCTGTTGCATTGAGATAACTAAATTTTTAGTTCAAATTAAGTATATATAAAAAATGAAAAAAATCTTATTGCTCGCACTTTTAATCGCAGGTCTTTCTTTCTTATCAGCAAAGAATTCATCCGCACAAGCTTTAACTTTTGATGTAGTAAACAATACAGGTGTAACACTTGTAGACGTTTTTGTAACACCGGCTGAAACAGATAACTGGGGAAGCGATATACTTCCTTATGACCTTTTTGAAGACGGTTCAACGATTACAGTTACCATTCCGGATACTTACGGAGAAACGTGTATGTTTGATATGAAAATTACAGATGGTGTAGGTGGAGATGTTACATTCACAGGTATTGATGCATGTACGTTAGTAACGATTCAAATTAATGGTGACGGGACATTTTCCTATTTAGAAACTCAATAATATTGTTTCATATATGAATATAAATAAAGCGGAGTAAATATCCGCTTTTTTTATATCCGGTTTGTATTAGATTTTTATTGAATTCCGTATAATTTATTTTTCTTCAACATTCCTACAAAATTGAGACTTAATTTTGCATAATGAAGCTTCTTATTGTTGAAGACGAAAAACAGCTACTTCAGTCCATCTCACAATATCTTCAAAAAGAAGGTTTTGTTTGTGAGCAAGCATCGGACTATTTTACTGCTGAGGAAAAGCTTACGCTTTATGAGTATGACATTGTGGTGCTCGACATCACCTTGCCTGACGGTAATGGGCTTGATCTTCTTAATATGATAAGAAAGGAATATCAACAAACTGGTATAATGATTGTATCTGCAAGAAACTCTCTTGATGATAAACTGAAAGGTCTTGACCTTGGTGCTGACGACTACATAACCAAACCATTTCACCTAGCTGAGCTTAACTCACGGATTAATGCTATCATAAGACGCAGAATATTTCAGGGACAGTCCAATATTATCTTCAATGAAATAGAAATAGATCCCACTGCTAAAGAAGTAACCGTAAATAATAATCTTCTGGACCTGACAAAAAAAGAATACATGCTATTGCTATATTTTATCACTAACAAAAACAGGGTACTTACTAAAGAAGCTATTGCAGAACATCTGTGGGGCGACAATATCGATATGGTCGATAACTTTGATTTTGTTTACACACACATTAAGAACATGCGTAAAAAAATCGAAGTAGCAGGTGGAACAGATTACCTTTTAAACATTTACGGAATGGGATATAAATATACCAATAGATGAAACTACTTCAAAAAACTGGTAAGAACTATCTTCTTTTTACAAGCATACTGCTGGTGGTGACAGGATGTCTTATTTATTTTATAATGACCTCAATTATTGAAGAAGAACTCACAGATAATCTCTATGTTAATAAGGTACGTATTACACAACAAATTATGGAAGGTAAAACCGTCCCACAATTACCTCCTATTATTGAAATTCAGGAATTAGATTTTCAGCAGGAAAGTAATTTTATAATTAAAGACACTAATATTTACGATCCTAATGAACAGGATTTTGAATTATTCAAGGAAGTTACATCAGTAGAAGATATTAATGGCAAAACCTACGTAATAACTGTAAGAGAGATTCTTCTTGAACCCGAAGAATATTTATACAATATCGGGCTCTCACTTGCTATTGTAATGATTCTTCTGTTATTCGGATTATTTTTGATTAACAAGCGTATTTCGAGAAACATCTGGAAACCTTTTTACAATAATCTTGAAATACTAAAAAGCTATTCACTGGAAAAAGATAATCACATTCGGTTGCAATCTTCAGACATTAATGAGTTTACTGAACTAAATTTTGCTATAGAAAAACTCACAGATAAGATTTACACAGATTACCATACTTTGAAGGAATTTTCGGAAAATGCTTCTCACGAAATGCAAACACCTTTAGCAATCATACAAACCAAGTTAGAAGAAGCAGTGCAGGCACCAAGCCTTACTAAGCAGCAGGCTGGGCAGATCAAATCAGCGTTAGCTGCTGTGCAAAGACTTTCAAAACTTAACCATACACTGCTGTTTCTAACAAAACTCGAAAACCGTCAATTCACTGATTCAGAGAGCATTAATTTTGAAGATGTAATCGATAAAGTACTTGAACAATTTGAGGATTTCATACAGCTTAAAAATCTTAACATAAAAAAACAATTGAACCCCACAATTATTCAGGCGAATCCAGTGCTAATGGATATATTGTTATCCAACCTAATAAGTAATGCTATCAAACATAATAATCCAAAAGGTATTTTAAGAATTGAGCTTGGAAGTAATTCTTTTACAATTTCCAATACATCAAAACCATTAACACAACCCGCCGAAAAGATGTTCGAACGTTTTGTAAAAGCTGATCAATCCTCAAAATCGCTTGGGCTTGGTCTGGCTATAGTTAAGAAAATCTGTGATTCAAATAGTTGGAAAATAAATTATACTAACGAAGGTGAATGGCATGTTATCAAAATCTATTTCTGACTACAAAATTCCTTCAATATTATGTATTAGTTTTGTAATATAACTTAAATATTAAACAAAAGGAGAAAATTATGAAAGTACTATTAGCTTTAATAGCATTGCTCTTTATCGCAACCTTTACAACATCAGCGATGGGAAGTAAAAAAGCAAATGTGGTAACAATTCCAAACAATATGATAAGCACAGTGGTATATGATATAAATGGAGATGACCCGGATGATGAAATTGAAAAAGAGATCAGTCCAAGTGACCTTCCTCAATCCATTAAAGATGATATTATGGTACGATACCCCGGTGCTGAACTTTTAGAAGCAGATGAAATTACTAAAGAAGATGGAAACATCACTTATGACGTAGAAATAAAAAACAACGGTGTAATAACCGAAGTAATGTATGATGCTGCTGGAAACTTCCTGGGAATTGAATCAGATGATGGGGATAGTAATGAAAAAGACGATGATTGATATAGTAAAGTAAACTAGTTAGATTTTTTTTAAACCAGCTTTTTAGATTATGTTGTGTCAGGTAAAGTTTATCTGGCACAACATTTTATATTTCACGATACAGCTTTGTTTGTAAAGCTTTCCATCCTCCATACCGAAGGGAATTTTCAATTGTTATGATTTTATAGAATTCATAATTTGTCTGTTAGAATTCATCAAATGAAAGAAATCCGAATATCTCCTGAAATTGCACGCAGTATAGCTTTAAAGGCTCAACTGCTCGATGGAGGGACAAAACTGCCAAAAGGAAAAGAAGGAGTTGTACAAACTATAGAGAATTTAGGTTATGTTCAGATCGATACGATAAACATTATCGAGCGTGCACATAATCATACACTCTGGACACGCAGACCTGATTATAAACCTGAGATGCTTCATGAGCTTCAGTCAAAAGACCGTCGTGTGTTTGAATACTGGGGACATGCTGCATCTTATCTTCCAACAACCGATTACAGATATTATATTCCAATGATGCGCAGCTTCGCCGATCCTAAAAGTAAGTGGGTGCAAGGAAGATTGAAAAAGTTTGGACATCTGATGGATCCGATTCTTGAACGTATACGAAATGAAGGAGCATTAGCTTCGAGAGATTTCGAAACACTTACGGATAAAAGCCGGGGAACCTGGTGGGACTGGAGACCTGCAAAAGTTGCACTCGAATTGCTCTTCTGGAAAGGTGAATTGATGATAACAGAACGACGGAATTTCCAGCGTGTCTACGATCTGACCGAGAGAGTACTGCCTGCTCATACCGACACCAACATTCCGGGCGATGATAAAATGGGAAGATTTTTCGTTAGCCGTGCCCTTTCTGCTTATGGAGTGGCTACGGAAAAAGAAATATGTAATCACATACATGCTGCGGGTAAAAAGATAATTATTAATGCAATACAAGATTTTATAGATTCAGGTGAGGTAATGCCTGTAAAAATTGTTGGTGATGATAAATCAGATTATTATGCTTTCTCAGAAGTAATGGAAAAGTCGATAAGAGTTAAACGAAAAAACTCAGCTTTGCACCTTTTATCGCCATTCGATAATCTCATTATTCAGCGTGATAGAATTAAACGTCTTTTTGATTTTGATTATGCCCTCGAATGTTATGTCCCAAAAGGTAAGAGAAAGTTAGGATATTTTGTTCTGCCAATTTTATGGGGTGATAAATTTGTCGGTAGATTAGATTCAAAAGCTGACCGTAAAAAAAAGGTTCTTGCTATCAAAAGTCTGGGTTTTGAAAAGGGATTTAAAGATTTTGAAAAATTACTTCCACCTCTGACAGATAAACTTAAAGATTTCGCACGTTTCAATAAATGTGAAAGTATAGAGTTGGAGAAAGTTTTACCAGTAAAGGTAAAATCAGAGTTGAAAAGGCAATTGAATTCTTAATTTGACGATAAATCATTTTATTAAAAGCATTTTCTTTGCCATACTGAAATCTTTTCCATCGTTAACTTCGAGTAGGTAAAAATATACTCCGCTGGATAAATTGCTGCCATCAAAAACGGTAGAATATCTTCCAGCACTTTTGAATTTATTCTTTTCTAGTATTGAAGTTTCATTACCTAATAAATCATACACAATTAATTTCACATTTCCTGAATTCGGAAGATCATAAATTATCTTTGTTGTTGGATTGAATGGATTCGGATAGTTCTGCTCTAAATTGTATTCTACAGGGATCGAATTGTTATATGGGTTTATTCCTGTAACACCTCCTGTGGATGTATAAAGCATATATGTTCCACCACAAGCCCACCCGTGTAAAGTATCACAAAAGGAAATTGACTTTAATGTCATTGATGAAACATAAGAATTAAAGAACGAGCCGTTGTAACCAATAATATAATTAGTACCCGCAATCCATCCATGATACTCGTCCGTGTAAAAAATGGAGTACAATGGCGTTGTAGAAATCTGGTTGCTGGCCCAGTTTACACCACCGTTTGTAGTTTTAAAAAGAAAACCTGTACTGTTACATGCATATCCGGTTTGCTCATTAAGAAAAGAAAGTGAGTTTATCGTTTGTGTCATTAAATCCGGCTGCATATTCCAGTTGAGCCCACCGTTTGATGTTGATGCGATTCTTCCAGAGTCTCCTGCTGTCCAGCCTCTCTGACTGTTAACAAAAAAAATTGCTTTTTTATAAAAATAAGGAGTAATTGCATGGAATGTGAAATTAAAACCTCCATTTGTTGTTCTTAATATTGAAGCTTGATTAGAGCATGCCCAGCCCGTGTTTGCATTAATAAAATGCAGGTCTTTGAAATCAATATCTACAGGTAGTTCAGAAATTATCATATACCAAGCAGTAGTCCAGTTAACACCTCCGTTAGTAGTCTTGAGAATAAATTGACCTTTATCAAAATCTGGCGGAGGTCCCGTATATCCCCCTCCTGCGTACCCCGTTTGTTCATCGATGAATTGAAATGTATTTATGTAACAATTACTTCCGGAGCTAATGAGTATCCAGTTTATTCCACCGTTAGTGGTTTTATAAAACTGATAAGCATTCGTAAGCGGATAAGTATAATAGCCAACTGATGCAATTGCATTCAATGGAGAAAATGCATAGACACAAGTCAAATTATCAACTCCCATATTAGTCATCTGCCGACTCCACCCTCCCTGCTGGGAAGATGCTGTTTTAGGTAATATTGAAATAAATACTATTAAGATAATAGTCGTAATATTAATGGTTGTTGTTTTCATCATAAAATATTTGATAACTCTTTTAACGTAAGGCGGATTCAAGTTTCAAGTGCAATAAAAAGATTTAAAAAATACGTTAGAGACTTCATTTTTTATAACATCCCAAACCAACTCATAGTCAATTCCAAAATATTCATGAACTAATTTATCTCTCATTCCTGCTATGTCTTTCCATTCGACTTCGGGATATTTCTGTTTTAATTCATCCGGGATTTTCTTTGCAGCTTCTCCAATAATTTCAATACTCCTGGTGAATGCTCTTGTTAAGGTTGAATCATTTATGAAATATGTAAAGGTTATATTTTCTGATTTATCTTGAAGGTATTCAACTTCTTTTAATATGTGTTTTAGAAATTCAATGACTGAGAGAGACATATTCAATTTCTTTTAAGATATAGGGCTTAAGAAAAGGGCTTAATGAATTAAGGGTTAGAAGATCCGCTTTTATATTAAAGAGGTCTTCAAGAAAATAAGCAAGGTGGATGAAATTTTTATAATTCTTTTTACCCGGAATAAATTCAACGATGAAATCAACGTTGCTGTCTTGTTTAAATTCATTTCGTACATACGAACCGAATAAACCAATTTTGTTTACACCAAACTCTTTTACTTTATCGGAATTAAGAATCAATAATCGGTATATTTTTTCTTTATTTAATTGACTGGTGTTCACGTTATAAAATTGAAGAAATTATTTTTTGTGCGATTCTCTATAAAAAAATATACTCAATGCATCATTTTTTTACTATGTTTATTATGATACATATTAAATAATTAACCCATTGAACTTTTTTTCTGGTTTGTCAAACTCTTTGACTATCTCTGGGAAATAAACCTGCATTGAAGGGAAATTTTTTAAAAATCTCACTTAGATTTTGCCATAAAAGCACTAAAGCACAAAGTTTCACAAAAAAATTGAATTATGACTTTAGTGTTACTTAGTGTCTTCGTGTTCCTGCCTGCTATGATTTGTGGCAGGTTAGTGGCAATTTATTCTACCTGTTGTTTGAACTATTTCGCCTTAGACAGGTTCTCACTAACAGCAGTGAAAGGATCCAAGATTTTGAACCCCTGCTTGCTGCACCTGTCTACTACAGGTAGAGGCAAGCCTACGTATAAACTTTTTCTATTATCCCGCCTCCCACAACATCATCTCTTAAATAAAATACTGCGGACTGTCCGGGAGTAATGGATTTCTTCGGAGCGTCAAAGGTTACTTTGATATGATTGTCATCGGTTTGCTCGATTATTGCCGGTGCTTCCTCGTCTTTATATCTTATCTTAACGTTTACATTCAAAGGTTCAGGGAGTTTATCGAACATCATAAGATTAATATCTTTTGCAATGAATTCTTTTTGTAAAAGACCTTCTTCGTCGTCTACAGTAATGATATTCTTTCCCGGATCAATCTTTGAAACATACACCGGTTTTCCTAATGCTATGTTTAGACCTCGTCTTTGCCCGATAGTGTAATATGGGTATCCTTTATGCGTTCCAATTTTTTTATCTTTATATAGAATATCACCTTCACCAACTTTTTCATTAATATCGGGTATTTTGATTTCTAATAGCTCCCTGTAATTGTTGTTCGGGACAAAGCATATTTCCTGAGAGTCGGGTATGTTAGCAGGTTTCAGATTCATCTCTGATGCAATTTCACGAATTTTTTCCTTTGAATAACTACCGAGAGGGAATATTGTTTTGCTTAGTGCATATTGGGATACACTCCACAAAGCATACGATTGGTCTTTCGATTTATCGTCAGCAGCAGCAATGTTGTATCTTTTATTCTTCTCATTATGTTTCACCTTTGCATAGTGACCTGTCGCTAAATATTCTGCTCCGAGCGATTCAGATTTTTCTAATAAAGCACCCCACTTAATAGCTTTATTGCATAGAACACATGGATTAGGAGTGTTACCACTCATATATTCCGAGATGAAATCGTTTATAACTGTATCGGTGAATTTTTCCGTAAAGTCCAGTGTGTAATGATTAAAGCCAAGCTGTTCGGAGACATTCTTTGCGTTATAAATAGACTCAAGCGAGCAACAGCCTGAATCTTGCACCGGGATGTCATTATAGCTCCACATTTTTAATGTTATTCCGATTACATCGAAACCTTCTTTTTTGAGTAAAGCAGCAGCAACGGAAGAGTCAACTCCTCCGCTCATGGCAACTACGATTGTCTTATTCTTGATACTTTCAGTCATATTACAAAAGTATTAAACGAAACCTTCTTATAAAAGTTAAATTATTAAAACACTTCTTGTAATTTAATAATTTCAGCACTTTGAACGCTACATTTTTATATTTTAAGTAGAAATGCATTTCTATATATTGATTTTCATGAAAATAAGTTTAAACTGGATAAAAGACTACATTCCCGGGCTTGAGATAGGTTCGTTCGATGAACTCAAGCAAAGTATGATCGAAATTGGTTTGGATATTGAATCTATCGAAAGCGAGAGAGAAAAGTATAAATATTTTGTTGTTGGCGAAGTCGAAGAAGTTTCTAAACATCCTGATGCAGACAAATTGGTGTTATGTAAAGTCAATGTTGGTAATAAGACACACGATATTGTTTGTGGTGCACCGAATGTTGAAAAAGGACAAAAAGTTTGCGTTGCATTAGTAGGTGCGATTATTCCAAACGGTGGTTTTGAAATTAAAAAGACTAAAATAAGAGGAGTCACTTCTGAAGGAATGATTTGTGCTGAAGATGAGCTTGAAATTTCTGAAGATCATTCAGGTATAATGGTTTTAGATCCGAATGCAAAGGTTGGACAGGAATTTGCGGAGTATATTAAAGCGGATGATTATATAATCGATATTGGTGTTACTGCGAACAGGGGAGACCAGTTTTCTCACATCGGAATGGCAAGAGAAATCGCAGCGATTTATGATAAAAAAATTAAGCTTCCCGAAATCGAAATTAAAGAGTCGGAAGAAAAAAGCAGCGATTACATAAAAATTAGTATCGATAGTAAGGATTTTTGTAAACGATTCACCGGTCGGGTTGTAAAGAATGTGAAAATTGGAGAGTCTCCCGAGTGGTTAAAAAGGAAACTCACTTCGATAGGACTCAGACCAAGAAATAATATCGTTGATATAACCAATTATGTTATGATGGAAACGGGGCAGCCATTGCATGCATTCGATTACGATGAGATAAGAGGAAAAGAAATTATTGTGCGAACTGCAAAAGAGGGGGATAAGTTTACAACTCTCGATTCAAAAGAAAGAATATTAAACGATAAGTCGTTGATGGTTTGTGATGCGGAAGGGTATTCTGCAATTGCTGGAGTTATGGGCGGTGAATTTTCAGAAATTAAAGATGATACGAAGAATGTTTTTATTGAGAGTGCGTATTTCGATCCGGTATGTATAAGAAAAAATTCAAAAAAGCTTGGATTGCAAACTGATGCATCTCAAAGATTCGAACGAGGTGTTGATATCGAAAAAGTAGAATATGCTTCTCATAGAGCAGCACAGTTAATGAATGAACTTGCTGGAGGCGAAGTTTTAAAAGGACTCGTTGATGAATATCCTGTAAAGTTTAAGAAAATGTATGTAGGTATTAGAGTAGAAAGAGCAAGCAAATTAATTGGAATTGAACTTGATGAAAAACAGGTCATTGATCTGCTCGGGAAAATAGAAATCAAATTTGTAGAGAAGAAAGACGGTAAACTCATGTTTGATATTCCTGAATTCAGAAGGAATGACCTTATGAGGGAAGTAGATCTGATAGAAGAGGTAACTCGGTTGTATGGTTATGAGAAACTCGATAATCAACTTAGCTTCAATATGGATATATCTTCACACGTTGACTACGGCATAAAGAATCGAAAACTTGTTAACAAAACCAGGGAACACTTTATCGGCAGAGGTTTCAATGAAATAATAACAGAGTCACAACTTCACAGGGATAAACTTAAGTTGTTTTCAGATAAGATTGTGAAGATTGAAAATCCCATTTCATTAGAAATGGATGGTATGAGAGTTAATTTGCTTTATGGAATGCTGCGTGTGATAAAAAACAATATTAATTATTCAGGAAAAGGTGTTTCTCTGAAATTATTCGAGATTGGTAACGTATTTGAAGATGCGGGAGATAATTTCAAAGAAGAGAACAGACTTTCAATTACATTAAGCGGTAAGTACGATAAGATGTCTTTCAATGAGCATGATGTAAATTTTGATATCTATGATCTGAAAGGTGAGCTTGAAATGTTTCTGTCTAAATTAAATCTTGATAATTTAGTATTATTTTGTTATAATGATAATGAAAAGAATATCGTAATAGATTTAATCATTGATAACTTATTGATTGGAAAAGTATATAAAGTTAGTAATGAAATGTTAAATCTATTTAATATTGAACAAGATATATATTTTTCTGAAATTTATCTTGATGCTCTTTACAATAAGGTTGATACAAGTAAGTTTTATAAAGAGATATCAAAATTTCCTGTTGCAAAAAGAGACCTCGCAATTGTAACGCAAAAGGATATCTTGTTTAAAGATATTAGAGAGCTTATTATAAGTAGTGGTAGTGAGTTTTTAAGAAGTGTAAAGCTTTTTGATATCTATTCAGATAAACAATTAGGTTCTGATAAAAAGAGTATGGCTTTTTCTTTAGAATTTTTATCTGATAAAAGTACATTGACTGATGATGAAGTAAATCAATCGGTCAATAAAATTGTAAAGACACTTGAGAAACAGTTAGGAATAACTTTAAGAGAATAATTTTAGGGATTAAAAATTCCGGTTATGACAGAAAACAACAAAGAATTCAATAAGGATGAATTTAACAGACTAAAGGATTCGCATAAATCAGCTTTAGACAGACTTTTTGAAAAAGTTAAAAAGCTAATTTATAGAATGAAGGAAGTTTCCGATGAGAATAACTTACTTAAGGAGAACATTAAGGAATTGAATAACAGTATAACCGACCTGAAACTTCAATCAACAAAAATAAATTCGGATTCGGTTGTTAAGGATAAAGAAATTTCAGATTTAAAAAATATGTTATTGGATTCCAGCAAAAATGTTGATATATTGCAAGATAAAGAAAATATCAAATCAAGAATTAAAGAATTGATATCAAGGATCGACGTTCACCTAGAAGAAGATGGCAACACCGATGATGATGCATGATGTTTAAGGTTAAGAAATGTTTGACTGGTAAATTGATTGAAGTTTAATTTAATTTACAATTTAAAATGAAAAACGCCGGTATTAAGAAAATAATTTTTAATAGTGAGTACAATTTGCAGGGTGATAATCCTGCTGAAGTTGATAGACTTGCGAGCTACGTTGATAACTTAATGCAACGAATCAATTATGAATCGCCAAATCAATCAGGAGAAACAATTGCAGTTGTATCAGCACTTAATATTGCTGAGAGTTTCTTTAAAGAAAAGAATTTTCGAGATGAATTGGAAAGCAATTATTCAGAATTCATAAATGATTGCAATAATCATATCGATGAAGTATGCCGGCAAATTGACCAGAGTCTTTAATAGAATTCGTTCTTTTTAATAAAAAGGTTTTAAAACCGCACTACCAGTCACAGTCAAACATTATATAGAACCAACACGTTTTTTTTGGGAGGTAAGCTCTCACAAGTGTTAATTACAGGCCTCGTCTTGATTTATCAGGATTTGCATTTCTGATTTTTTCAGAAATAGTGAACAGTGGACGTTAAAAAACACTTTGGCACCACCCACCCTTTCTATATAAGGTTCTTTTATAACCTTTGAATTGTGGTTCGGTTGTGCGGTTTTTTTATATCCAAATATGAGTTTTTAAATTAGTATTTACATAGTTTATTGTGATAAAAAGGTATTTATTAAGTTTACCAATATTCATAAATTTAATAATTTAGATAATTATAAATCGAATAATATATTAGAATCACATATTGTGATTCAGGAGGAACAGAATAAATGGCAAGCATAGCAGATTTAGATATATATATTTTACTTCCAATTTTAGTTGGAATATGTATAATTACTTTTTTCCTCGGATGGTATTTACATTCGAAATCTAATAAATCGAAAATAGCCAACGCAGAGAGTATTTCAAAAAAGATATTATCGGATGCAGAAAGAAAATCTAAAGAAACTTTAGATGAAGCATCACGCAGGGCAAAAATATTTCAGGAAGATGCCGAAAAAGCTGCTCAAAATCTTAAGAAGGAAAAACTCCTTGAAGTCAAAGATGAGTTTTATAAGAGGAAGCAAAAATTTGATGATGAGGTCAAGATAAGAGAGAAAGATGTTATAGAAATGGAAAAGAAATTAAAAAGTGCACAGGAATCGATTGAAAAGATTAAGAATGAATTAGTTACGAAGGAGAAGAATTTGAAAAATACAGAAGAGGAAATTAATACCAAATCCAAAGAGATAACTCAACAGCAAGAAAGAGTCACAAAGCTTGAAGAAGAATACAAAAAGCTGTCTGAGGAATCCAAAATACAACTTCACAGGATTTCCGGTTTGAGTGAAGATGAAGCGAAGAAGATACTTTTTAATGAATTAATTAGTGATGTTAAGCTTGAGTGTGCTCAGAAACTTCAGGAAATCAGAGAAGAAACAAAACAAGAAGCCAATAAGATTTCAAGGAATATAGTTGTGCAGGGAATACAAAGGTCTGCTGCGGATCATTCAGTAGAAACTACGGTTAGTGTATTACAAATTCAATCAGATGAGTTAAAAGGTAGAATTATCGGGAAGGAAGGCAGGAACATCAGGGCTTTTGAAGCAGTAACCGGTGTCGATGTCATTGTCGATGATACTCCGGAAGCTGTGATTATATCAGGATTCGATCCTTTTAGAAGAGAAGTTGCACGCGTCGCTATGGAAAGACTAATTGCAGACGGGCGGATTCATCCTGCAAGGATTGAAGAAGTTGTTGCTAAAGTCGATAAGGAATTGAATGAGGAGATAATACGTATTGGTGAGCAGACTTTGATTGAGATGGGTATCCAGGGTGTTCATAGGGATATTTTAACATTGATCGGACGAATGAAATACCGTTCCAGCTATGGACAGAATGTCTTGAACCATTCTATAGAAGTCGCCCACTTAACTGGAATCATGGCGGCAGAACTGGGTCTCGAAGCACAGTTAGCAAAAAGAGCAGGCTTACTGCATGATATGGGGAAGACAATTGACAGGAACATCGAGGGACCTCATGCAATTTTGGGTTATGAAGTCGCAAAAAGATGTAAAGAACATCCGATCGTTTGTAATGCAATAGGTTCACACCATGATGAGATGCCGATGGAAAATCCGATTGCAGTTTTAGTTCAGGCTGCAGATGCAATCAGTGGTGCAAGACCCGGTGCAAGAAGAGAATCAGTTGAGGCATACTCTAAGCGACTCGAAAAACTCGAAGCTATTGCTACATCTTTCGAAGGAGTCGCAAAAACATTTGCGATACAAGCTGGCAGGGAAGTACGTGTTATTGTTGAGCAAGAACAGGTGAGTGATATTCTTCAAGATCAACTGGCTTCAGATATCGCACTAAAGATTCAGGAAGAAATGGAATATCCCGGGCAAATAAAAATTAATGTTATCAGGGAGAGAAGAGCAATTGCTTATGCAAAATAATTTTTTTGAAATATAAAACTAATTTAGTAAATGAATGAATTAGAGAATAAATTGCTTGTTGGTGTTACAGGCGGAATTGGTTCAGGCAAATCTGAAGTATGCAGAAAACTTGAAAAGAAAGGATTCAAAGTTTTCTACGCTGACCCAATTGCAAAAGAGCTTTACATCAAAAATAAGGAGTTGGCAGAAGATGTGGTTAAGGAGTTTGGAAAAGATATCCTGAATTTCAAAGGGAAGATAAATTTAGCGAAACTAAGAAAAGTTATATTTCAATCAAAAAAGAATTTTAAAAGGATAAATGAGATTGTTCATCCCGTCGTAATAGATTATATAATGAAAGAAGCTATAAAGTGTAAGGAGAATATAATCTTGATAGAAGCTGCGTTGATTTTTGAAAGCTTGTTCGATGAACAGCTCGATTACATTGTAATGGTCTTTGCCAATAAAGAAAATAGAATAAAAAGAATAATGCAAAGGGATGGAGCCCGAAGAGCAGATGTTGAGAATCTGATGAGATACCAAATAGATGAGCGTATAAAAGTCAAGAATGCTGATTTTGTTATCAAGAATAATGATACTATATCGAAACTCAATCCTCAAATAAATTTTCTGAGCAGAGTTCTAAAGACTTTAAAGAAATCTTGAGTTATTATGTCCGATATTTTCGAAAGAGAGAAAAAATTATTTTTCCCCACTTATAAACGATTACCGATTGAAATTGATAGAGGAGAAGGAGTATACTTATTTACAAAAACCGGTGACCGTTATCTTGATCTGATTGGCGGACTTGCCGTAAATGTTCTCGGCTATGCTAATAAAAAAGTACGAACTGCAATCTTGAATCAAATCGACAAATTCAATCATCTTTCAAATTTTTTCTACCAGGATACTCAAGCCGATTTCGCAGAAAAGTTATTAGAGTTTGCAGGATTTGAAAGAGTATTTCTTGCATCAACGGGAACGGAGTCAATCGAAGGTGCAATAAAACTTACAAGAAAGCATTTCAAATCTGATAAGAAAGTAAATTTAATATCTTTTACCGGTGGATTCCACGGCAGAACGTACGGTTCTTTATCGTTGACATATAAAGATAAATTCAGAAAAGATCACGAACCTTTCCTTCCGTTTACAAAATTTCTGCCTTATAATTCTATCAAAGATTTGGAAGATAACGTCGATGAAGAAACAGCAGCAGTCTTTCTTGAATTCATACAAGGTGAAGGTGGTGTTAATGTTGCTGATGTAGGATTTATAGACAAGCTGCAGGAATTGAAAGATAAATATAAATTTCTTATTGTTTCTGATTGTATCCAATGTGGTGCAGGGAGGACTGGTAAATTTTTATCCATACATCATTTTAATGTTAATGTCGATATATGTGTTGTTGCAAAAGGAATTGGAGGAGGGCTTCCGCTCAGTGCAATTATGGCTAAGGAATATTTAAGCGATTGCTGGAAGATTGGTGAGCACGGTACAACTTTCGGAGGGAATCCGGTTGCATGTGCAGCAGGAAGTGTAGTCCTTGATGAATTACAGAATGGAGTTATGGATAACGCATCGGTAATAGGAGATTATCTTAAAAGTAAATTATTAGATATTCAGAAAAAATTTCCAGAGAAACTAAAAGATGTCAGAGGCTTGGGATTAATGCTTGGTATTGAAGTTCAAAATGTAAATCCATCTGAAGTCGTCAATAAACTTTTTGACAATAAAATACTCGTGAACCTGGCAGGTGATAAGGTTGTTCGTTTATTGCCACCTTTGATTATTAATAAGGAAGAAGCAGATATATTTCTATATTTTTTTGAAAAAGTAATCGAAAATGCATGAGTGATGATAAGGATGTAATAAGGTCATGGGATGATAAATCTATTGAATGGGATACGTGGATTGGTGATGAAGGCGATAACAACAGGATATATAATTCCGATCCGGTTCTCTGGGAAATGCTGGGAGATGTGAATGGAAAGATAATATTAGATGCAGGATGTGGTAACGGATATCTTTCAGTGAAAATGGCGAAAGCCGGAGCTAAAGTGACCGGAGTTGATGTATCAGAGAACATGATACTTTATGCAAATGAAAAAGCAAGAAAAGAAAAAGAAAAGAAAGATTTAGAATTAAATTTTATATGTGATTCTTGTTCGAATCTTGAAACCCAACAGAATGACTTCTTTGACATCGTGGTTTCAAATTATGTTCTGATGGATGTTTCGGATGTAGAAAATACCATAAAGTCTTTTTATAGAGTTCTAAAAAAAGGTGGTGTTTGCATTAATATCTTTTCACATCCCTGTTTTGGGAGTTCAATTTTACCGGAAAGACTCGAAGATAATAGTGTGAGGTTCACATGGACTTCATCTTATTTTGATTCATTAAAATTTAAACAAGAATGGGGTCCTTTTAAAACAGAGTTTATATCATTTCACCGACCACTTTCATTTTATTTCAAAATATTCAAAGATGCTGGATTTAATGTAAATGATTTTCAGGAGCCTGTTGTCGATAATAATTCTGACTTCGATCCCGAATTGATTAAAAGATTTAGAATGACGCCCTATTCAGTTGCATTCATGCTCGAAAAGTAAAATTAACATTTGTAATAAATCTTTTTTAAAAGGATTTTATTCTCTTTATTCCTTCTTTGTATATTTTAAAGGGTTTATGAACTGTAATATCGAGAATGATGAATTGCTGTACAAATAAATTGATTATTCTAAGAAATATAACTAAATTCTTAAATAAATTTTTAATATAGGAGTTAAGTCTTCCACGAAAATAGTCCTACACATAGAAAAAAAAGAGCCATAAATTCTCGGAATTTATTGAATGGCAAGGTTTTGGTACTTAATCAAAACTATGAGCCTATTACTATATGTAATGCAAGAAGAGCTATTATTTTAACATATTTAGGAAAAGCAGAAGTAATTAGTTCTGTTAATAATAAAGTTATTAGAACGGTATACAGAACATTCGAATATCCAAGCATTGTCAGACTAATAATTTTTGTAAGAGTACCATTTAAAAAGATAATATTATCCCGTAAGAATATTATAAGACGTGATAATCATAGATGTCAGTTCTGCGGTGCTTCATCAAATCTAACTATTGACCATATTATTCCTAAATCAAGAGGAGGCGAAGATACCTGGGAAAATCTAACGACGGCGTGTATTAAATGTAACAATAAGAAGGGAGATAGAATCCTTGAAGAAGCAAAGATGGTTCTTTATAATAATCCCAAAAAACCTTCTCATATTACTTTTATCAAAAACTTTGCGGGAAAAGTTGATGAAGATTGGAAGCCTTATTTGTTTATGTAGTTTTTGACCCGTTGTACATCATTAAAATAATTTTTAAATTGTTATCTATTGCATTTTATTACTAATTGGGAAATATGTTTTGAGAAAGATAACTTTTTCATAAATTTTCCATGTCAAAATGCAATTCCCGAAACCTACCGAAATATAAATAAAGACATTGTATAAAAAGTAAATAATAAAAAGATGGACCTTAAAAATAAGAAAGTTTTAATATTGGGAGGCTGGGGCTTGGTTGGTGCAGCTACTGCCAGAAGGATTGTAGAAGGCAAGCCGAAACAGATCATTCTCACATCTTTATTTGAGCATGAAGCAAAAGACATTTGTGCTGAGTTGTCAAAGGAATTTAAGAACAATAGATTGTTCGAGCCATGGTGGGGCAACATTTTCGTAAGATGTGAATTCAAAGATATGAACAGGGACGATTATTTAAATGATATTAAGAAAAGAAGACTGGTCATTCATGATATCGTTGACAACCTTGATGAAAAAATGCTGAGTGAATCATGCATATATCAAATATTGAAAAAATACAAACCCGATGTAATAATCGATTGCATAAATACTGCTACCGCAATTGCATACCAGAATATTTATAAATCGTATAATGATCTTCTAAAGATTACAAAGAGTAAAGATAATGATTATGGTAAACTGCTTGATTCAGTCGAGAAACTAATTTGCACTTCGTATACCCCTCAACTCATAAGACACGTTCAGATACTTTATAATTCTATGTTGAAATTTAATACGTTAGTTTATCTGAAAGTGGGTACTAGCGGCACTGGTGGTATGGGATTAAATATTCCTTTTACACACAGTGAGGAAAAACCTTCACGCGTATTGTTGAGCAAATCTTCGATAGCAGGTGCTCATACTTTATTATTATTCCTGATGGCTCGAACGCCAGACGGTCCTTCTATAAAAGAAATTAAGCCGACAGCTTCTATTGCATGGAAGAGAATAGAATACGGAGAAATAAAAAAACGTAACCAACCGATTAAGATTTACGAAATTAAGCTCAATGATAAAGCGAAATTAGAGAAGACGTTCAAAAGGATTTCCGATAAGAAGTATAAACCTACGGGTAATCTAAAGACCGTATTTATCGATACAGGTGAGAACGGTATTTTCTCCCGTGGAGAGTTTGAAACTATATCGACGTTAGGTCAAATGGAATTTGTTACACCCGAAGAGATTGCTGAAGATATTATGAGAGAACTTAAAGGTGGAAACACCGGTCATGAAGTTATTGGCGCGCTTGATATGACTGTAATGGAACCATCTTACAGGGCAGGTTTTATGCAGCATAGAGCAGTTAAGAAAATTAAAGAGCTGGAGAAAAAATACAAAACGGATTCGGTTGCTTTTGAGATGCTGGGTCCACCAAGGTTATCGAAATTATTGTATGAAGCACAGATGATTAAACTTGTTTACGGTAATTTTAATGATTTCATAAAAGATACAACAAAGAATCATGCTATCAAAATGTTTGAGTTTATTAAAAATGATTCAAGACTAAGAAATGAAATGGTTTCTATTGGTGTACCGATACTGTTTCCTGATGGGAAAGAATACATCCGCGGACCTGAAGTTAAAATCCCCGCAGAGAGTGAAGGAGATGAAATTAATATCACAAAAGCAAAGATAGATGGCTGGGCGCAGGATGGCTGGCTTGATTTAAGAGAAAGCAACTGGAAATTATGGAAAGAAAGATTCAAAAGCATCATGGCTCAATCGGAAATGATGACAGAAAGTTCCTACAGCTCAAGATTTGTTTTTAATAATGACTACTGGAACAATTTCAAAGATATAAATATTGGCAAGGTTGTTGGCTGGATTTTTATCAATGAAGAAAAAGGTCTTCGAATGAAAGGATAGTTTTTTATTAACACTTATCCATCACACTTAAAGAATATTAAAGAAAACACTTTTATTTAATTCACTTTGGAAAAATATTTACTAAGTATACTGATTTTTTTACCGATAGTTTTTGCTTTACCCTTACTGTTTTTCAAAAGAGAGAATGAAAAATTGATTAAGGTATACACGATTGTTATCTCAGTTCTTACGTTCGCTTTTGCAATATATGCTTATTTCTTATTTAATACTTTTTCCGGTGATTATCAATTTATTGAAAAGCACAAATGGATAAGTATCATTAATGCGCATTACTATTTAGGTATTGATGGAATTTCACTTCTGCTTATTCTTCTAACGACATTCATTCTTCCTTTAAGCATTATTGTTTCATGGAATACAATTAAGATAAGGGTTAAGGAATTTTATTTACTGATGCTTTTAATGGAGGGCGGTTTAATCGGTGTTTTCAGTTCGGTGGATCTTGTGTTGTTTTACGTTTTCTGGGAGTTCATTCTTATACCAATGTATTTTCTTATCGGTATATGGGGCTCGGAGAACAGGGTTTATGCAACTATGAAGTTCTTCCTGTATACAATGTTTGGGAGTGTTTTACTTTTAATTGGAATTATTTGGTTAGGATTTTTATGTGAACCTTATATCGGGGAGTTCTCGCTTGACCTGACAAAGCTGCAATTGGCTGCTCTTAATTTACCCCTTAATAAACAGATCATACTATTTATATTTTTCACATTAGGTTTTCTTATAAAAGTACCGTTATTCCCATTTCATACATGGCTGCCGGATGCTCATGTGCAGGCACCAACCGCAGGAAGTGTTGTTCTTGCTGCATTGTTATTGAAGATGGGTACGTACGGACTCATAAGGTTTTCGCTTTCTTTATTCCC
>JADHVP010000094.1 GCA_016783945.1 Ignavibacteria bacterium | reverse complement strand
TTTGTATACAGATGGGATCACCGAAGCAGCAAATAACAACTTCGATTTTTATGGTGATGACAGGTTAAGAAAACTACTTGTGGAAAACAGGAAAAAAAATGCAAAGGAAATATGCGAATTAGTTATTCAAGATGTACAGGTCTTTTGTGCACAGGGGAAATATGAAGATGATAAAACTGTAGTTGTGATAAAAAGAGTGAAGTAGAAGTAATCTGTCATTCTCAACTTGAATGGGAATCTACATATTCAAAATAAAATTAAATTTATAAACTTACACAACCGCTTTATATTCCTGCTTTAACTCTGAGACCTTCTCGTACAGCCACTCTCTGAAAGCTATATTTTCCTTATCGTTTAATCTTTTCTCAATGTATGTGACATGTGATTTCTTATTACTATTTTTTGCATCGAGCAGATTTTGAACGATATTCACAAAGCTTCGATAAGCACTTCTTCTTTCTACAGACAGAGTCTTATCGTTTCTTAGGAAGTGTCTATATGAATCAATAAAAGAACGTGCATATTCGGTAAGATTCAGTTCGTAGTATGTCCTCAGTATCATATTCTTTATGTCAACTTTAAAAGTGCTTGAAGAAAGTTGTATCTTGCTAAAATTGTCAAGTGCTTTTCTGTACATACCTCGCTCAAAGTAAATTTTGCTATGACAATAATAATACATATTTTTCCTTTGTTCTGCATGCAGTTTCCTCCTGTTATTATTAATAAAATCATCTATCCATTTATATTTCTTTAACCTTAATCCAAGTATAACAATATTTCTGAACAATCCAACCGGAAGATTATCGCTAAAACTGAACTTATAATATTCATTTTTTACTATAAGTTCATAAATTTCGAGTAACTCTTTATTGTATTTTGAATCTAAACCTATTACTCTGTTTTTCGCTAAACAATACTGTACTAAGCTTGAGGAAAGAAACTGCTTCTCATCGTAACTGAATAATCTTGAGTTCTTAAGGAAAACTTCTTTAAAATCGTAATAATGTTTTTCATTTTCAAAATCTGAAAACATTAAGAACAAATGTTTATACGTGCGTGCTACTTTAGAATATTCTGAATCACCTGTGTTGTTACATAGATATTCTAAAATTTTCTTGAAGTATACATTTTTTGAAAACTTAATCAGGAAATTGTTTTCTATATCGACGTCATAATTAAATTTATAAGTATACAGTCCAAGGTTTTGCTTGATCATTTGTATAATGAAATAAAATATTAGATGCTTTCCCCTGTTTGTTATGAGTTCTATATTTTCATTGTGCGTTTGCTTTTCTACAAATGTTTTATTGATAACGTTATAATTATACTTATCTGTTTCAAAATAAAACTTGCTCAAAATATTGTCAACATCCACGCCCCTGTTATCATTCAATATCCTTTCAAACTCCGCTGCATTCTTTTCAAACAGCTTATAAAGTTTTCTCTTTAATAATTCATCAAATAAGAAATCCTGAGACTTCAAATAATTACTCCGAACATTCGAATACATTAAATAATCTTGTGCAAGATAAGACAAATTCACAAGAAGTGTTGACACGGTCGTTTCTTTATATTCAAACGTAGGGAAAATTTTGTTGTGAATATTCTTCTTAGTAAAATTCTTTGAATTGAACTGCGGACGGAAATTAACAATTACCTCATACATGTTCAGGAGCTGTTTACTCCTGTTAAAGAATGGTGACCTTAGATAATCTCTGAAATAATTGAAATCTTCATCAGAAAAAGTCTTCAATATGTTAATAATTTGATGATTTTTCATAATTATTTTGATTTGTGATTACGTATATTTATAAATTTATTTCATTATAAAATATGCTAAAATAAACATAATATCAAGATTATTATACATTATGCTAAAAATAAATCCAAGTGAAATTACGTTATTCGCATTTATCCTTCTTTGGAATATTCATAAACCTTTACTAAATTATAGACAGATTTTATAAAATAAAACTAAATACCATGAAAATCAAAAAGGTTTTAATATCGTTCGTTACAATTTTAGTTCTGACATTTTCATTTGGAATCATTTCCTTATCTACAAATGATGTGCAAGCCGCTCCAACATCCGTAAGCAGTGTTGTGGATAAAGCCGATATCGAGTATGTCTATGTTTTTGAAAACGGAGAATGGTGGGTTTATGTTTATGATGGTGGAAAATTGATAGCAATTTATCCGGATGATGAATAAAATAAATTCTTAAATTATTATACGTAGTAAAGTAGTGAGTTCCAAAAATAATCTGTCATACAGAAACATAATTAAATTGGGACAGATATGTTCGGGGGAATCTTCCTAAAAAAGTAATCCGGAATAGGAGGGTTGGGGAAGATTCTCTCGACTGTCTGTATGATTTTTTTTGAATGTAAACTAAATATTTATTCGAAACTATATAATCCATTTTTTAAAAATTATAAAGAAACCTTATCAATGATGAACAATATGGGAGTAGTATTTAAAGGAAATAGTGGTAAAAAATACATCTTCGAAGGTCCGTATAAATTGAGATCTTCACTCGAAAATGCTCCGGGTGTATATGCTGTTGTTCATGAAAACGAAAGGAATATCAATTTATTAGAGTTGTGTGATTCTGATAAGATATATGACAGCATTATAAAAACAGAAAAAAAGGAAAACAGGTTTAGCAAATATGCAAACGGTTTTAGCTACGCTGCTTTTTATACTGTAAACGATGATATACTTTCGGGTAAAGATATACTGAAAGACCTAAAAGAGTTCTATAATCTGTCAACGTGTTCGTCAGCCTGCCTGACGCAGGCAGGGAGTTTCTCCTGACGAAGGAATACATCTTGCTGTTAGGAAGAACTCCTGACAGCCACAGGAATTTCAACGTGCTCGTCAGGAGTTTCTCCTGACGAAGGTATATAACTTTTCTATTAAATAAAAAATATTAGTACAGTTTTATGAAATCAGTAGATGGTTTTAAGTATGTGGGTTTAACGGACAGACCTTCTAAAAAGCGGAAGTTGCATGGGAATCCATCCGATTGGGTGATAAGAGAGAAATTCGATTCCGAAGACGATGCACGCTTCTGGCTGAGTACAAAGATAAAGCTGCCGGGTTATGTAAGCGGTAATGACAACGATGGCTGGCGATATGGATACATGTACACTATCGCAGGGGATACAGAATGAGTAATTTAACGAGCCTATCCCTGTACCGCTCGAAAATATTCATGGTGTTTTCAAGGGCGGCAGGGAAGCTTGTTAAAGAAGATTCTGTTGTGTCAGATGTTCTTCATCTGACACGTCAGTCGAAGACTGACTGTTTTAAAAAACAGATAAGAAACAATTGTGTAAAATGACAAGACGTGGTAGAACTGAATTAAATAAAGAAGGGAATTTATATTTTATCACAACAACTGTTATGAACTTTGATAATATTCTAACTCTAAAAGATAAGTACACATCTCTTATTATTGATTCATTGAATTTTCTTATCTCTGAACACAATGCAACATTGACAGCATATGTAATTATGCCTTCACATATACATTTACTTATTTATATCCCAAAAGGTGAAAGTATATCAGATTTCATGCGAGACTTTAAGAAATATACTTCATCTGCAATTTTCAAAGAGGTACAAAAGGATAGAGACTTGATGTTGTTAGATAGATTGAGAAATAACAGCATAGGGGGAAAGTGGAAGGTATGGATGGATAGGTTTGATTCACAAATAATTTTAAGCGATAAGTTTTTTAAACAAAAGATAAATTACATTCATTATAATCCGGTAAAAGCAGGTTTAGTGAATGATATGACTGAGTGGAAATATTCAAGTGCTCGAAATTATTACTTAAATGATCATAGTACTTTAGAAGTAACAACAGGATATGAATGGAAGAAAACTTAAAAACCTACGGTTTTTCTGTCAGGTCATGCGATGCACCCCTTTTCCGAAGGAACCACTACGTGGCGGGGAAAGACCTGACAGTGCAGAAATAAAGAGAATTGTTTTTGGATGAGCTTGCTGAGCATGAAAAAGATAATACGTCAGAAGATTTTATTAAATCTGAAATAGCAAAAGAAATAGACAGTATAAAGGCTGCCCATGCTTCCCTTGAAAAGCAAATTGACAAACAAAAAAAATCAACAGAAAAGATATTAGAAAAAGAAAAATCAGAAAAAGAAAAATCAGAAAAAGAAAAACAAACTCAGATTGATCAACTATTAAGAAAAATAAAAGAAAAAGAATCTCTTGAAGAGCATTTGCAAAAACTAAATGAAGAACAAGCAAAATTTTCAGAGGAACAAATTATTGAAACAAAAAAGACAATTCTTGAAGAAATAAATCGAACGATTATTACTATAGAAAATACCCAAAAGCCGCTTAAAGAGATTATTAATAGAGAATATAAAAATTATAAATGGCGTTTGTCAATTATTCCTGTCTTATACTTTTTTATCATTAGCTTTCTTATATACAAGTTAACATGGAATGTAATAGAGCCGTACACATACCTTTCGTCACTCTTAGGTTTAATTTGTTCTTACTTATATTTTGCAATTTCAGGTGAATCATTCAGCCCATTGAAACATTTTAATAATAAAAAAGCCAAAATCACAAAACGTGTTTATTCGGAATTCAAGTTTGATTTTGAGTATTTAGAAGAGCAACGAGAACGTAAGACAAAATTGGAATCAGAAATAGATGAATTATTAAGTACAACTTCGAATATATTAAAGCAGACATAACAAAGTAACAGTTATAATAGTTACTCAAATGACCATAGAAGAGATTAAAAGCATGCTTGAAAAAACCCGAATGATGCAGGGCTGTGTTTATAACAAATATAACTTAGATATATTTTCTAATAATTAATAAAAGTATTATGGAAAAAAAGATACCAGATAGAATCTCAAATATGAAAGATGCAAAAAATAAACCAAGTTTTTCGATTTGGTTATTAGGAGACTCTGAACCTGCTAACTGGGATGAAGATCTTGAATACCCTTTAGATCCGAGACATCCTGCAATTCACAATATCTGGACACCGATTATATCAAATATACAGGACAAAGTATATGGTAGTGGTAAACTCAGAGTTAATGAGGATAAGATATATATTAGAAATGCTATAAAATTTGCTCAAGATAAACCAGCACGTAGTTCAGTAAACTGGTCTTCAAAGATTTTGGATAATTTATTAGATGAATTAAGTACGTTAATTAAAAAGAATAATCCTGTATTAATTTTTAGCTTCGGTTCTTTTTCATATGAATTTGCAAGGCGTACTCTTGGTGAAGATATAAAGGAATATGGAGACTGGAATACTCTAAAACTTGGTGATGCATTTCGCAAGAGTATGGATAAATTTGATATTACAAAAACAAATTTAATTCCTTTGCTCCACGCAACTATTGCAAGAGGAAGATTTTTAAAGAGCCATCAAAACTTTTGTAATGCAAAGGATTATAACATAAATTATTTTGAGTACACTGCTGAATCCATATCAGATCGATTGTTAGAAAATAAAGACAAGCTTGATATATGGATTAAATAATTTCAATACTTCAATCAAAATGGTCATAGAAGAGATTAAAACATATTTGAACAAAACCGAATGCAGCAGAGCTATGGTAAAAACTTTAGCATAGTGTAGTAAAATATTTTACAATAACTTTAAATAAAGTTTTTCATAAATAAAAATAAAGGGTTATTATTATGAAAAAGCTAATCGTTACACTCCTCATTGCAGTCATTCAAACTTGTTATTCTCAGCCTACTTACTGGAGTGCTCCTGTTACTTTTACACACGGTCATATAGATAAAAATCCGAGCTTCAGTTCCAAAAAACTTCCTATGTATACTACGTACTATTGGGAGTTTTTAATATTCGAAAGGCATTCAGGTGCAGGCTCAAACGTATGTGTAATTAAAGTTGATCAATACGGACCACAGGATACAGCAACGTATCTAACGAATGACAATTTTATAAATAGAAACCCATGTATCGGTTACGGTACATATTCAGGTTGGGCTGAAAGTATAAAATATGCAACAGCGGTATGGGAAACGAATAAAAATGGAACGTGGGATTTGTACAGCCGGTATTTTAATTTATATACGGGCTGGCAGTCTGAGTTTCCTGTAGACTCTTCTATTTATAATAAATCTAATCCACAAGCATTGCAATTAGATAGTACCAGTTTTGCTGTAGTTTATGAGCGAGAAAGCGATATTATTTTTAAAATTATTAATGCACAGAATCATACATTAATTCATGATACAAATCTTACCAACAGCATCTCACAGGATTGTGGAAATCCAAAGATAGCAGGTTTCGATTACTACAATGACATTGTAATTACTTATGAGCAGAAAAAGCCTGATGGGAAGAATGCAATATATTTCACATTTCAGGATAACTTCCCTGTATGGTCTGCTCCTGATACTGTAGCTTATTTAGGAGATAACCGCAATCTTGGCTTTAAGAACGATTTTGGACAACCTTGTGAAGCGTTATTCGAATCTGACAGAATAGGAAACTGGAATATTTATTTAACGGGTTTACCGATATATATAATCTACTATTACCAGGATACGCTCATCATTAATACAAATGTGGAGAACACAAATTTTGAAGGATATTTATTTCCCATAATAACAAGTCCGGATAACTACTCATATTACCAGGCAGGTGCTTACGTTGAAAAGGCTCAGGACAGCATAAAGGTTAGATTAACAGATGCACCACATTATTATCCAGACAGCGTAACGATTGGAGATACAACAAAGGATGTTTCTATAGCTATGAATAACGGATTGTTCGTTGGTGACGTGTTAGTTTGGGTAATATATAATAAAGACAGTCTATCATTCAGTAATCTTTATGGCAAATCAAAATTAATAATTATCGGTGATGTGAAGAAAATGAGTAATGAATTACCAAATAAATATACTTTGCATCAAAACTTCCCCAACCCGTTCAATCCTGTTACAAACATCAGGTTCGACATACCGCGTTCATCACAAGTTAAACTAATTATCTATGATGCACTCGGCAGGGAAGTCGCAACACTCGTAAATGAAAAGCTAAATGCAGGTAGTTATGAAACTGATTGGGATGGTAGCAGTTATCCGAGTGGTGTGTATTTTTATAGAGTGGAAACGAATGAATTTATTTATGTAAGAAAGATGGTAATGATAAAATGATTTTACGAGAAAATATATTTTAAATAATGAAATATAAAACTATAAATATTTTTTAATAATTTTATTTATACAAATCATGAAAACAATCTTCTTTATCATACTCATCGTTTTCATATTTTCAATTGAAAATTCATACTCTCAATTCTTTCACACTCCGGTAAGGCTTACAAATGGCAATAACGACCGGAATCCGTGTTTCAATACATCAAACGCTCAAATGTGCTTTAGTGCATATATATGGGAGTTCTTAGCATTTGAAAGGGTAACTGGTACTTCATCACAAATTTGTGTTACAAAGATAGGAAATGAAGGAGCTATAGACAGCGCCCACTATATAACTAATGATGCATACCTGAATCAGAATCCGTCGCTTGCTTTCAAATTTCCTCCATGGGGAGTAGAGAATGTTAGATATGCACTCATCATTTGGGAGACAAATAAGAACGGTAACTGGGATGTCTATGGCAGCCGTTATAGAGAATCGTTGGGATGGTCACCTCCTTTTGTAATTGATTCATCTGCAGGTATTCAAAATAATGCAAAAGTTGTATGTATCGACTCTATTAATTTTGCTATAACATACCAGTATAATAGTGATATACTATTCACGAAATACAATTTGCTTAGCAATACTTTTTCACAAGATACAAATTTAACATCTCAGGAATCGCAAAACTGCGTTAACCCTCTGATTAACAGGACAAACTATGTATCGAATCCATGGATCATCGTTACATACGAAAGAGCGATCAACAGTACACGTAATGCGATTTATTACAGGCAGGCACCATTGAACACAACTCCATTAGCCTGGTCAGCACCAGATACAATTGCTTATCTTGGGAACAATAGGAATTCTTCTATTTCATCCTCAGTTTATTATCCTTCTAATCTGGCATTTTGTTTATTTGAGTCGAACAGGTCAGGAACCTGGAATATATTCGGAACAGTGATTACAACTAGCAATACACAGTACAAAATCTTAGACAATGAACCTTATGATAATTATAATTATGTAGGAAAGGAATATGAAATTACTGATAACTATTCGCATCATATTTATGGTTACTTGAAAAAAAATATTAACGGTATAAAAGTAGTATTAAGAAACGTCCATACCTCACCTCCGAATGATACAGTAACCGTAAGTATTAGCAGTGATTCATCATACATTTCGAACTTAACAATTAGTTATGGAGTATTTTATTACCCAGCTTTTCACAGAGTCTGGATAGCATACAACAAAGATTCATCATTGCATTCACAATATCCGTCGAGGATATTCGGAAATTATTTTGTTTTTACATTTACATCAGTCAAACCTATAAACAACACAGCTCCAGATAAATTTAAATTACACCAAAACTATCCCAACCCCTTCAATCCCGTTACAAACATCAGATTCGACATCCCGCGTTCGTCGCAAGTTAAGCTAATTATCTATGGCGCACTCGGCAGGAAAGTCGCAACGCTCATAAATGAGAAACTTAGTGCGGGGAGTTATGAAACAAGCTGGGATGGTTCGGGTTATCCGAGTGGGGTGTATTTTTATAAATTAGAATCGAGTGAATTTATTTATATAAGAAAGATGGTGATGATAAAATGATTTAAGTGTAGTAAAGTATTTTACAATAACTTTAAACAAAGGTTTTCATAAAAAAAATAAAGGGTAAATATTATGAAAAAGCTAATTCCAATCTTAATTCTTCTTTTCATTTCAAATGTTGCATTGTCACAATTGGGGTGGGTTGTTTATCCAACCGGAGTGAATGGTATTCTGCGTGATGTATACTTTATCAACGCAAACACTGGCTGGGTTGTAGGTGATACAACTGCTGTATTCAAAACAACTAATGGTGGATTGAACTGGACGAAACAATATATATATTACATTATTGATACAAAGATATATTCTGTGAAATTTATAAACGCGAACACAGGCTTCGCAGCTGGAGGTCAACACTCGGGATTTTATGAATTCTTTTATGCATATATCTTTAAAACGACAAATGGCGGAATCAACTGGAATACACTATATAGTAACGGAGGTAGTTCCTGGCATTTTAATGAGATTCTACCGTTTGATGAAAGTACAATATTTGCAACAACCGAGGGTACAACAGGTTTTGAATCGAGAGGCGGTGTGTTTAAATCAACTAACGGTGGATTAAGTTTTGATATGAGTGTTTCATACGGGCAAAGCAATTCTGTGTCTTTTATTAATCCTCAAACAGGCTGGGCATCTGCATTTTATTGGGATGATGTCGGGACAAAAATTACTTACATTCTTAAGACCACAAATGCAGGAACAAATTGGAATCAGCAGTTTAGAGATTCTAACGATTACACATCACCAATACCTGAAATTCAATTCGTGAATGAAAATACGGGTTTTGCTATTGGAGGATACAATCCCCCTGGAACAAGATTTTATAAAACAACAAACGGTGGTACAAATTGGAGCACAACAGATTATCCACATGCAAAAAGCTCAACTCTTTTTTTTCTTGATCAATATACAGGCTGGATAGGAGGTGGATGGTGGGGTACCGATACAAGCGTAATAGATTATACCTCAAACGGAGGTCTAAGCTGGATTCCTCAGAAAAAGAATTTTTATACACGTGTGAACAGTTTATACTTCATAAACAGTCTCACGGGCTGGGCTGCTTTACATAACGGGAATATAATGAAGACGACCACCGGCGGATTTGTGTCTGTCTCAAATATAGGTAATGAGATACCTACTGAGTATAAGTTACACCAAAACTACACCAACCCCTTCAATCCAACAACCAATATCAGATTCGACATCCCACGTTCATCGCACGTTAAACTAACTATCTATGATGCACTTGGCAGGGAAGTCGTTGCACTTGTGAATGAAAAATTAAGTGCGGGGAGTTATGAGGTTGATTGGAATGGGAGTGGTTATCCGAGTGGAATATATTTTTATAGGTTCGAAGTTAACAATGGAAAAGACTTCAAGCAAGTGAAGAGAATGGTGCTTGTGAAATAATAGTGATACAATGTAACTTTCGTCCTCGCTGAGTCTTCTCCACAGAGAGACTCAGCGAGAATATATAATATGTATGGTTTTTAATGAAGACTTTGTTATAATATTGAGAAACATACACTAAAATTAAATATTCATTTACAAATTTTTTACCTATTTTTATTTTAAAATCTAACAATTAGACTACAAAATGTTTAAGACAATCCTGA
>JADHVP010000093.1 GCA_016783945.1 Ignavibacteria bacterium | reverse complement strand
GGCAGAGAGTAATGATTGCAATGGCACTCGCTTGTGATCCCTCATTGCTTATTGCAGACGAGCCTACAACTGCTTTAGACGTAACAATTCAAGCACAGATACTTGACCTGATGGTGAAAATTAAAAATGAAAAAAAAGAAGCTGCAATTCTTTTAATTACTCATAACCTTGGAGTTGTTGCTGAAATTTGTGACAGAGTCATCGTTATGTATGGGGGAAAATTCCAGGAGGTAGGTGAAATATTTGAGATATTTGGAAAACCGAAACATCCTTATACAATCGGTCTTTTAGGTTCTTTACCTGATCCTTCAAAAGATACAAAAGATAAATTGCACGCTATTCCGGGGCTTATCCCGCATATACTTGATTTACCTAAAGGATGTAAATTCTGCACAAGATGTACAGAAGTCATGGATAAGTGCTGGGAAAACGAACCTGAATTGAAAGAAATAAATCCAGGACATTTTGTAAGGTGTCACCTTTTTTAAAAATGTAAATGTATAAAGATTAATAATTATATAAAATGATGAATCCTGAAAATTTAATTGAGATAAAAAATTTAAGCGTAAAGTTTCCAGTAACGGGTGGTTTATTCTTAAGAAAAGTTGCTGAAATAGAAGCGGTTGACAAAATAAGTTTGGATATTCGAAAAGGAGAAACCTTAGGACTTGTTGGTGAATCCGGCTGCGGTAAATCTACTGTTGGAAAAGCTATTCTTAATATTCTAAAATTTGGTTCACCAGATGTTGCTATAGGTGGATCGTTATTTTTCAATTCGGCATACGGCGAAGTTGATCTGCTTAAATTGAGCAGAAATGAAATGCGGAAATACCGGAAAAATATTCAAATGATATTTCAGGACCCTTATTCATCACTAAACGCAAGATTAACAGTTGGGCAAATAATCGAAGAGCCTTTACTTTATCATACAAAAATGAAAAAGAAAGAAAGAAGGGAAAAGGTCGCCTGGCTTCTTGAAAAAGTAGGACTACAAGCTGAACAATCGAAAAGATATCCTCACGAATTTTCCGGTGGTCAAAGACAAAGGATTGGTATTGCTAGAGCATTAACAACAAATCCGAAATTAATAATTGCTGATGAACCTGTTTCTGCACTCGATGTTTCTATACAGGCTCAGGTTATTAATCTTTTACAGGAATTACAGTCCGAATTTGATTTGAGTATTTTATTCATAGCCCACGATTTATCAGTCGTCGAACATATAAGCTCAAGAATAGCTGTTATGTACGTAGGGAAGATTTTTGAAATAGGAGTAGGAAAAGAAATATATCATCACCCGATTCATCCTTATAGTAAAGCGTTATTGTCTGCAGTTCCTCTCCCGAATCCTAAATACAGGGACAAAGAAAGAATTATTTTAGAAGGTGACGTTCCTACACCTTTAAATAAACCGAGCGGTTGCGTATTCAGAAACCGCTGTCCAATTGCAAAACCTGAATGCGCTAACTTCATACCTGAATTAGAGAAAAAGTATAAGGATCAATACGCTGCATGTCCGTATTCGAAATATGAAGAGAAATCTACGGTAGGTATATAATTTCGGATATTATATATTTGGAAAAACTTACTTGTAATTTCGGTTTATCACTTCCACCCAGAATCTATATTGATTCCAGAAAAGTCTTACAATAATTCCATTTTTCACCCACTCTCTAAATATATAACACCTTCCATCATCAATGTATTCTTCGAACTTTTGTTTGTTATCAATGCTATCCTTTAAATCAGGCGGGATATAATCTTTGTTATTTTTTCTCTTCCCGAACTCATTCGTCAGGTAATCGTAAGTCTCTATCATATCTTGTAATCCAGCTTCATTCATATAAAAAACAAATCCAACTGTCGGAATAAACTGAATTCCATCAAAGTCACCCTTTTCAATATCACCTTTAAAATAAATTCCATCCTTTATTCCCCACTTTGAAGGTGAATCGAAATCCTGTATGTCAACACCCCAAAGAGTCTGCGAGTAGCATTCAGATATAAAGAAAAGTAAAAAGATGACAAGAATCCCTGAAAAATATTTTAATGTGATTTTTTTCAATACAAATCCATTTCTTGCGTCTATAGTAAAAATCATATAAAAAAATAATGATTTGACCATTAACAAAGTATACAATTTTTTTACTATCTAACAAATTCCGCATATTTTCAATAGAGATATAATTCATATAAAATAATTTGGTTTGAAATTTCTTTATCAATTAAGTAAATTAATTTTCCAATTATTGAAATGGGGCTATAGCTCAGCTGGTAGAGCGTCTGAATGGCATTCAGAAGGTCAGCGGTTCGACCCCGCTTAGCTCCACGCTAAAAGTTTTTAAAGCAGCCCGCCTAAGGTCTACCTGTTGTAGACAGATGGGCTTTTTTTTATACGTTATCACCATCAATATTTTCTTCTTCTAATGTTACCTCCATCTTGCTGTGGTCAAAATCGTTGTCCCCGGCATAATCTTGTTCATCGTATTCTTCATCTTCTAAAAAATCTGCAATTGCTTCTTCTCTCACTTCATCTTCACTGTTAGCATTGCAATATCCGGTGACGTCCCCATATCTCCTGTATGAATATGGGATGCTTACTTTATATCTGTTCATTAGTTTGCTCCTTTTTGGTTTGCTGAAAACTGATGTCTCTATCGAAATAAAATTTCCGAATTGCTTTTGTTAGAATTAATAATTATTTAAAAATGGTTAGGTTTCTAAACAGAAGTGCTGTTTGGAATGAGTAGTCTTTTGTAAGTATATTATACAACAATTAGATTCTAACGATAATAGAACAACAAAGAAGATTTTCTTATATGACAGACCCCCACAATATTTCGAGCAAAAATCTTACTACAATTAAAAAGTGAATTTTTATTTATTTTTTGTAGTTAAAATAATATTGACAAGTGAAAACAGCAATAAAAATCATAGGAATCATTATACCAATTTTGTCTTGTGTATTTTTCTTACAATGCAAAAACAATACATCAAGCTCTGATAGAGATCAAAAAAGAAATAACAATAATATTGACAACAAAGAATCTAATATCCAGCATCCCCCATCCAATACAGGAAATGACACTATCACCATTATTGGTGTAGGCGATATAATGTTAGGTTCTCTTGTACCCTCAAAAAGTTATTTACCAGCAAATAACGATTGTACACCTTTATTAGAACCAACTACTCCAATTTTGAAAAATGCTGATATAACCTTTGGCAATTTTGAAGGTGTTTTTACTGATACAAAGGTCGGGGCTAAAGAGTGTAATAATCCAAATACATGCTTTACTTTTGGAATGCCAAGCAAATACATTAATTGTTTGGTTGATGCAGGTTTTAATGTGCTTAGTATTGCTAACAATCATTCAGGAGACTTTGGAGAGAAGGGTAAAGAAAATACAGTTCGGGTAATGAAAGAAGCAGGAATGTATTTTGCTGGACTTGAATCCTGTCCTTCAACAACTGCTGTGAAAGATGGGATTAAATATGGTTTCTGCGCATTTGCTCCTAACAGAAACACAATTCAAATTACTGATTACGATAATGCTCAAAAAATAGTTAAAGAACTTGACGCTGATTGTGATATTGTAATAGTCTCATTTCATGGAGGTGCTGAAGGAACTGGTCGTCAACGCATCACTCGTAATTATGAATATTTTCTTGGAGAAAACCGTGGTAATGTATACAAATTTGCACGTAAAGTTATTGATGCAGGTGCTGACGTGGTTTTCGGACATGGACCTCACGTTACAAGAGCAGTCGATATGTATAAGAATCGATTTATCATTTATAGTTTGGGTAACTTTTGTACTTATAGTAAAATCAATATAAGGGGAGTTTGTGGTATTGCTCCAATAGTGAAAGTTTTTGTGGATAGGAATGGAAAATTTTTAAAAGCTAAAATAATCCCAACATATCAGGTAAAACATAAACCTCCTAGAATCGATCAGGAAAAAAAAGTCATAAAAAAAATTCAGGAATTGACCAAACAGGATATCCCTGAGGTTGAATTAAACATCAATGATGATGGATTGATTACGAGAAAGTAATTTTCAATTTTGAATAAAACCACCAGCTATATAATTATAAAAAATAGTGAAGATTAATAATCTACAAAAATTAAGATGTAATCTGGTATAAATCTGTCAGCAGTTTGTCAGTAAAAGGGGGTAATTTGGGGAAAGAAAAAGTTTAAAAACAACTATGTTCAAAATTTTAGCAAGGTTTATATCCTACTCTTAATCAGCGGGTCATGGATTCTTCCATTGGATTCCTATGGAGGAGTCCCCCAGTATGTACTAAAGCAAATTTTCTAAAAGAAAACCTTAATCACTCCTTCATTAACAGCATCCACAGTCAAATAGTAATATTTATCTATTTCTTTAAGACTAATCTCACCTGCATACACAATGTCCCTCGGTTTTTTATCAAGCTTAAAAGTTAGACCTTTTATCGTTTTACCTTCGGTTAGACTTATACGAATATCGATCCCACTGTCAAACTCTTCAACTCCCACTGAGAGGTCTTTCAAATTATTTCTGAACTCAGCAATTTTTTCAAGGCTTATTATCCAGCAGTTGTCTTTTCTTAAACTGTCTATTAAATTTTTCAAAGGTGATAAGGTTATATCACTTATCCCTGTGTATGAAGGATGACCAATAAAAACCATCAAACTATTGTTTTCTTTTACTACGTAATCATAGAAGTTCATCAGGTATTTTTCATACAGTTGTGCGTCTTTCGTTTGCAAATCATCTGAATATTCTGAATCGGTTAGTACTTTCTGATAAAAGAAATAATCATCGTTTAGTATAGGAGATATTTCTAAAACGTCAAGTGATTTATAATATGAATCCTTTGATATGACTATATTGTATGGAAATACAGAACCTCGATAACTATTAAGATAATCCACCCCGATACTTGAATCATATATGTAATCCTCCTCATCTATGTAAAGCATTCCCCAAAAACTTATCCTCGAATACGGAAATCGAAAACCTGTAAATTGCCTGTTCAATTTTTGACGAATTAAATTGATCTCCCTGACACTCTCAGAATAATTTAGTATACTGAAGTCCGGTCTTGAATATGAATTCGATTGTAAATTTATTTTATCGTAACTTTCAAGCATATCAAATTTTTCTCTGCTGACAGATGAATCAAGAAAAAAAGTCGCCGGTAGGTTTTCTTCTTCAAGAAAAGAAAGAATCCTTTCACACTGCTCTGCGGTACCCGAAGAATTAAAAGTAATTGCAAAGGCAGTCGAATAACCATCCACCCACGGCATGAGCTGTACGTTATGAATCCTTTTCTTATAATTGTTCAGTATGTATTCATAAAATTTATCAATCTGTTCAGCACTCGATATCCCGCCATCATCCGATGGATGCAACAAATAAGAAGTCGCTAATAAATACGCTTTACCTTTCCCAAAATCATTTTCTATAGTCGCGGGAATACTCTCGATACCATTATTCCATTCAGCAAGAACCTTTGCCTTATCGGAAATCACTTCGGTAATTACGAGAGCCCATTCATCTGTATAAAAATGTTCTTTAATTTTTCCACCCCATACATTTATATCCTTTTCAAAAAGTGCTAAACCCTTCATCTCTCTCTCACGCATCTTAATTCCAAAGCATTCAGAAAATTTCCATGTTTCAGGATTTAGCTCGCCCGTTATTGTTGTTCTGTCGGTGCCTTCTAATGTGTTCCTTCCAATATTATCCCCCGCGATTAAAACACCTCCATTTTCTACCCACTCGATTATGTTGTCTGTTTCAATATTGGATAAATAAGTTAGAGAATACCGTCTGTCAGCATCGTGATACCCAACTGCAGTCGAGAGGATCATTATTGTATAATTGGAAAGCACTTCTGGATCTAAAAGGACGTCACGAGATTCGAGTCTTACAAAAACTCCCCTCTTATTGAACGAGCGAATCGCAAGAGACACTCCTTGAGATATGTCACCTTTACCTACATTATCTCCTGTTGTAATAAATAAAACCTTTGGCATTTTATAACTGTCAACTGGGTTGCTCAGAATGCTGTTCGTTTTAAAAACATCAAAGTATAAACAGTATGCAGTTACTAATAACAATACAACGACTAATACAATTATTGTTTTCTTAAACATCTTAAATTTATTTTTTCCAAATTATTTTTTATTATTAGAAAGATTTTCAATGATTACCTCCTGACCAATCTTTGAGTATATAAGGATTCTGTTATCACGAGGATTGTAAATCCCATCGTATAAACTATTCGTGATTTTTATAATATCCCAACCTGTAATTAATTCTATAGTTAAAGGATGGTTATAAATTGATTTACTAATATCACCAACAATTTGTAAGAAAATAACATTATCGTGATGTTGAACTTCGATTCTTGAATTATTCTTTTCATAGATATACTTACCTACTTCGGAAACCGGTGCAATCCAGTAATTAGAATTCCTGAATAACCTAATGTGTCTTTCAAAATATTCAGGAGTAATTGAATACGTACTATCGATTTTATATTGATTGAATAACTGCACTGCCTTTGAATCCTCCGGAAAGATATGACGGTAATTAATAATCATCCAATTACTCTTTGAATCAGTTATTAAACCAAAAAGATTTTTCAAATCTGGAACTGAATTATTTAAAGACGTAATGGATTTTAAATTCATAAAGTTGGCAGCTTCTGGTTTATTAACCCGGTCTTCTCCGACCCTCTCTCTGTTGATACCAAAAATATAACCTGACTCTTTCACGATGGTCTCTATCCCGACATCTTTATAATAATAAGGATAAATCACAGTGTTAACCTTTTTGTTTATGACCTTTCCTATTTCTATACGTGATTTCTTAAATTCAGAAATTAAAACGTCATTATTTTCTAATTGCATATCCTTTCGCTGATTACAGCAAAGCGATGCAATCTCATAACCCTCGTTTGAAATTTCTTTTATCTGGTTCCATCCCATTTTGTTGATTGCAAAGCTTCCTTCATTAATTGACGAACTCATGTTTTCCTGCGTCAAATCAGACACAATTCCAAACGTGGTTTTAACACCATATTTTTTTAGAATCGGAAGACCATACTCATATTGCGAGTAGCTCCCCTCTTCTAAAACTATAGACACTGCTCCATCTTTATTATTGTACCAATCCGTAATTTTTGCTTGAGTGTTCACCATGCTATCCTCTTCCTTATTTTCAACTTTGAATCTTGCATTAATGTCTTTAAACATATAATAAGATGCTTTCAATCTCGATGTATAGGTTGGGTCATCCCATTTGTCCCATTTATAAGTTGAAGACTTCATACCCGTAACTTGTATAGCATTCTCATCCTGTTTATCAGTAATAAAAGAATATACATTGAATCCATCAGTTTCTACAATTTCTATTTCTTTTGTTCCACTTATATCATCAAGAACCATACTTGATGACGGGTCGCTTACATTAAGCAAATGCCACGTTAATCTTATTTCAAGCGTTTTATCAACTTCATTCCAAAACCAATCTGAGTTTGAATATTCGGGAACATTGCTGCTGCCATGAACAAGCTTGCTTCTATCGTGAATTACCATTGGGAATTTCTCTCCTGTAAGAGATTCTCTTCCACGGTTCGACAATAATACCTGTCTCACGAACTCACCATTGTCATTATATTTTGATGAGTAAACAGGAATATTATCATTGTAAATATCTGTGAAGAGTGCATACTGGTCGTCAACTAAAATATCTGCTGAGTCTTTGTTAATGAAACTCAATAAAAATTCCACGCCGCTCTCCAATTCGTTTTTATAGAAAGGTAACTTATGATCCCCTTTTTCTTCATCGTATGTATCAATTGCTACGTAAAAGTTATTATTCTGAAAACTGAATCCAGGCAGTTTAAATTTAAGATAGAAATAAGACGCATCTGCACTCGCTGAAACAGTGTATCTTTCAAAAGATTCAATATCTTCATTTTGATTCCAATCGTTATCCAATCCATCGATTACTTTACTCCTATTCTCAAGAGTAAGAAGCCCGAAATTTTGTTCAGGATTTTCCAAATTATGCCACAATTTAATCCTCTCATAAGGCTGCTCGAAGTCCATAACAAGCCAATTCAATTTAAACCACTCGTCTATCCATTCGAAATAAATCGCTCCGGCACAATCAGTATTAAAAATATCCATAGAAAGAATTTTGTTTATCCTTGCCTGTTCTTCCTCACTGTGCCCTCCTTGATGAAATCCAAATGGAGAATAGTGACTGTTACCTCTGCTCGACGGTACACCATACTCGACGATAATTAAGGGCATATCAGGATTATGAGCTTTTAAATCTTTTAAATATCCATAATAATTGTCAGGCTGTCCATTATTATTCTTGCTGTACTTATATTTTTCGTTCAAATAAATAAAATCCGGATAATAAGGGTACACATGATAAGCCGAATAAATGCCCGCTTTACATAATGGAGTAACATAGAATCTTCTCATATCAATAGTTTCTAAATCATTATCATACTCTCTGACCATTTTGCTCTCTATAAATTCTGTGTTATGATACATAGGATCTAACGGAATCCAATTAACAAAAGAGACGGGTCTCTGCTTGTTATAAATTTGAGTTTCATACCTGATTGTAAACTCCATGATTTCCGCAAGCCAGACTTCCATAGGCGTTCCATGCGGGAGAGATATAAAATGACCATCAAACTTGTAAATCTTGTTTTTTTGATTTGTCACAGATACAGTTTGTGGTTCCCATTCTCTCCCCAAAAGAATTGTTAAAGTGTAATCCGAAACATCCCGAATATAAGTCCCGGAAGCATGCCCTCTTCGTTCTTCTAATACAGCATTTCCATGAATAACATCTATCACATCTTTAATCTCTTTTTGAAAATCACTAACGTATTTTTCATTAAAGTAATTATCTTCAGTTGTTTCTACTGCCCATACTCCATGTATTAAATACAGCGGCTTATCATTATTATCAATATTGTATTGTGCAAATGCCTCATAAAAAACCGGGGGTAATATCGTATAGGTCCTGATAGTATTCGCATTCATATCGGCTATCTTTTTGAACCAGTCTATATAAACTTCATACGCTGCTGAGAATTCAGCAGGGTATTTCCCGGGTAATGCAACACCCAAATTTACTCCTGTAAGATAATGAGGATGCCACTCTTTGATCTTCTCTCCATACTTTATTTTTGTTTCGAGTATAGAAAAATATTTTTTCCCGGCTTTAAATTTTATTTTTGATCTGTGAGAAATCTCCTCTAGTTCAGCCAGGGATATCTCAGGTATTAATTTTTTGTTTTCATCGCCTACTTTAACCTCGACGATCTTTTGTTCCCTTATAGAATCCTCAATTAAAATCATTTGGTAAACAGTAAACCCAAGAACTGTTGCCAATAAAAGCATGACCAAATATTTTATCTTAGACGTGGATAATATACCCGCTAAAGTCATTTTCACTTCTTGCTTATTTCTTAAATTTAATTTTTATATTAAAAGCTCGTTCCCAGGTTAATAAAAGCATTAAGGCTTCTGTAATACGGATCAAAAAACTTACTCACACCTACAGAGAGTGTTAACACTTCGAATTCATAACCTGCTTCTAAATCATAGTTCCACGATTCCACACTGTTGTTATCAAACCTATAAGCACCTCCAAGGTATAAGTAAAAATCCCCAAAGCTATCAAAATAACTCGCTGATATGCCTTTAAGGTTTCTTCCCTGTGGAGAATAATACAGGGGTGAATAATATTTGTAATCAACTGTCTTGTAGTTCAGTCCTACCTTAATAACGGGCGAACTCAATACTTGAAAGATCAGTTCCGTGTTAGTAATATTACTCGGATTAACATCCTTACGGTCATAACCGTCAACATAGTTTTCATTCACTACTCCGTATTTATAATATAAGGATAAGGAAATCCAATCGTAATTCAACAATAAACTATTCTGCACGAAATTTTGATCGACCTGATTCCAGTAATAAAAATAATCATAACCAAGCGTCAGGTAATTGCGTATTTTGAATGACCCAAAACTTATGCCCGATTGAATCGTTGTCCCGTATGCTGTGAGTGTAGTATCATTTATGCTTCCTGATAAGTATAGGTGGATTCGATTCAAAGGATTTATTATAAACTCTGATTGCAAACCTGTATTATCAAACCACCTCGAAATTCCATCTTTACCTTTACCATTTCCTTTATCCTCATCACTTCTTTTTGCGTAATCAATCTGTGTTGAGAGCTTTAAAATCAACCAATCACTTAACTGTTTACTAAAAAAATACTTTTGTATATAGGAATCTGTTGTAAATCCTAATTCCGTCTCATTCAAATATCTTAATGTTACAAGTGTATTAAATCGAATTTCTTTTTTTATCTCTGCATATTCAGTTCTCAACAACTTATCATCTTTATTGTACCTTATGGCTTTCTCATAATAATC
>JADHVP010000092.1 GCA_016783945.1 Ignavibacteria bacterium | reverse complement strand
AAAAAACCCGGATAATTTCTCACCCGGGTTTTTAATCAACCTAAGTTAGGTAAATTTGAATTTACCTGAGTTTCTATTTCAATAGTATCATCTTCTTTACATCTGTGAAATCACCTGCTTCAATCCTATAGAAGTAAGTTCCACTTGTCAGTTCAGAGCCGTCGAAGTCAACCGCGAAGCTTCCTGCATTCTTAACTTCGTTAACAAGCGATGCTACCTCTTTCCCGAGTACATTATAAACTTTCAGAGTTACTAATCCTGATTTTGGAATTGAGAAGTTAATTTTTGTTGTTGGATTAAATGGATTTGGGTAATTCTGTGACAAGTTATATGAATTAATGATCTGATTATTATTACCAACACCAGTTAGACTTGTTACAGTTACAAGATCAAGAGAAAATGAAGCTCCATCTACCGAGCTATTAGTTACCCACTGTCTAAAACCTATGTAAATATTAGAACTTGCTGGAACAAGACTTCCAATGTTATATCCATAAGATACCCATCCGGAATCACTTGCTGCTAACCCAAGCGAATCTACTATGATAGTCATAGCTGATACAGTGTTAGTTGTTGTAGATATCCTTATTATCAAATTATCCTTATAATTACCAAATTTCCTTAAATAAAACATCAGAGAATCATTTGGTTGAATATTCGTAAGTTGTGGTGTAATCAACCACTGATCATTATATGTCGTACCTCCTGTCAAATAACTGCAAAATGCAACAGCATTACCGCCCCCTGGGGGAACTGTTATATTACCACCAACAAATCCAGGTACCGGGGTTGTTCCATTTGTAAGACGTATCCATCCTGTTGCTCCCGGTGCTACGTTAACTTTTACCCATCCAGCAGGAGGAAAAGTTGTTCCTTCAAATGATTCATTAAGTGTACTCATTGGACCATCAAGCGGCTCACCATACTCAATATATGGTGATTGAATCCCTTGAAGATTATCTCCATTGTTGGATTTCATATCTTCTCTTGGACCATCGGATGAAAATCCTACAAAAAAAGTAACAATTAGAACAAGACTAATTAATAAAACTGGAATCGAAATAAATGAGAATTTAATTTTCATTACTGTCTCCTAAATTAAATTAATAAATAATGTATTTAGATAAAAAAAACAATAAAACTCTGTAGAAGTTCTATTAAAATTATAAATTAAACTGTAAAATTAATTGAGAAATGTCAATTGAGAAAAAATTCTCTGAGGGTGTTAACCATTTAGAAAGTGTTTTTAAATCAATTTCTAAATAATATTTCGAGTATACGGCAGGTATAATTCATTAATTTCCATTTCATTCATATCATACTTTTTGTTTTGGGATTCATTTATCAAGAACTCTTTTTTGAAATTTCCAATTACGTCATCTACGCTGATAGAGGAATAGTTCACTAAGAAAACAAACAGGAAAAAATGAAATACAAGTGAGTAGAAAATCGCAACGTAGTATTTTTGTTTTGTATGATGTTTTAAATTGGGTTTCATTGTTTAAAACTTTTGGCAAACTCAATCCGCTTTTCCAGCGAAGGATGAGAATGAAACAAAAATTCAATTATTTTATTGGGTGTTTTATCCGATAAATTCTGAGCAGCAAGTTTTTCCATTGCTGAGATAAATGCTTCTTTGTTTCCGGTTGTTTGCAGGGCGTAAGTATCAGCTTCCCATTCATATTTTCGTGATTGCATATTTGAAAGAGGAGAAGTAATAAGCCCGTACAGGCTAAGATAAAGAAATAATAATGGCAATGCTGCTATCTCCGAAATATTTGTAAAACCAAAAATGGATAGAGAATTCACGTATAAAACTGAAGTTATATATAACCCAAGAAATGAAAGAACTGTAGAGCTGATAATTAATTTGAGTACATGCTTTTTTGAGTAGTGTCCCATTTCGTGCGCAAATACAGATTCGATTTCATCTTCTGAAAATTTATCAATCAAGGTATCTCCCAGTATTATTCTTTTTGATTTTCCCAAACCTGTAAAAGCGGCGTTAGCTTTTTTAGTGTTCTTGCTCATGTCGAATGTAAATATACCCTGTATCTTCACTCCTGTCTTTTTACACAGGTTCATAATTCTTGCTGAGAGAGATTCGTTTTCGATAGGTTTAAATTTATAAAAAATAGGAAATATTAATACGGGTGCTAATCTTCCCATTATTACAGATATGAAGAACATAAAAACACCGAGTATTACCCACCAGTAATTTTCATACGTTTGAAGTATGAAGAAAAAAACGAGTATCAAGGGTATGCCGATTACAGCTCCGACTAATAAGCCTTTAAACTTTTCTTTAAAATGTCTGAAAAGAGTTTGGTTGGAAAGCTTATATTTGTGTTCTAAAATATATCCTGAATAAAAACTTAGTGGAAATGTAACTATGCTTTCGAATATTCCGATAATTCCTAAAAAGATTAACATGGCGAGATAGTTGTTAGATGTGTATGAGAAAGCAAATTTCTCAAGCTCTTTCGAGAGTCCTGTAAAAAGCAAAATCAATATTATTGCAAAAAATATTATCGTCTCGATAACAGATAGTGTTTGTTTTATTCGAGAATATTTCTTTGCGAGCTTTTGTTTATCGATTGGATTTTCTTCAGTATTATTTATCTCTTCTGACATAAATTTAGTTTGTTAGTTAAAAGTAATAATTTTGATTCAAAAGTTCGAATAATTAATAATTCTGATAGTTTTTCACTATTATTAACTTTGATGTTGACTGAAATTGCCCCAATGTTGACTGACATAGCTCCTTTGTCGCCCGACATAGCTCCTTTGTCGCCCGACATTGCTCCTTTGTCAGGTGAAATTTTGACGTTTTTTGAGCGTTTTGGTAAGCTCTTCTATGAAAACCTCAAAAATTGATGATTTTTAAAGAAAGTGTAATCTTTTTCAAAAAATAATGGTTCAAAATGGATCAAGATTACAAATTAATGTGGTGGACAATAAAATGCAACTTTTTTATGAAATAAATATTGTTTCAAAAACTTGCTATGGGCTGCTTATGTTTACGTAGATATTAGAATACAAATGATGTAACAAGAACCCAAACTATCCATATTCCAAAAACAAGAATGTAGGATACGCTGGATTTAATTCCTGATATCTTTGAAAGTCCGATAGCAACGATTATTGAGAACCATATTGTGAACACATCTAAAGAAGTCATTAATTTATACAATGATTCACCGATACTTTCTTCGTTAAAAAGTAATCCAAGACTGATTGTGTTTATATCACTCGTCAGTATTGAAATGACAACGTCCAGGATTTTTCCAATTGCTAAGACAATAAAAGATAGACCAATTACATTGAGAATGTTTACATAATCAAAATCAGCCTTTAGTATTTTTAAAGCAATTAAATACACAAGACTGAGCGCAAACATGAGAATAAATGGCAAAACCACTCCGGAGCCGTATCCCGTTATAAGAAAGAATACGCTTTTGGGATTCATAAATTTTTCTGTTTGCTCGAGAGCCAAATCCGCTTCTTCCTGTGTCATTGAACCGCTCTTAACATTCTCTTCCATTCTTTGCTCAACTTTTTTGAGTTGCTTATCCATCACTTCGGTTACAAGTTGTTCATCTGAAAAGAAAAGGAATGCAGATATTAAATTTACTACTATGAAAATGATAACTGGAAGCACCCAGTAGTGCTGTTTTACGGATCCTGCTATCGTACTGAAAGTATTACCCGGTTCTGAGAAGATTCCTGCTATAGCGTCGGATTTCGTGAGTGATTCAATTTCCTCAGCAGGTTCTGGGGGTGCAACAGTTGGGCTGTCGGGTTGTTCCTGTTGGTTTGTTTTGTTTTCTTCAGTCATGATGAAAGGTTTGTTTTTATATTACCTGAAAATAAATATAAATTACATTATTATAAGTATAATTTGTTATTCAATATATAATTTTCTATTTCCGGAAAAACGAGATACTTTATTGATTCTTTGTTTTTAACTTTTTTTCTTATTGAAGTAGATGATATTTCAAGTAAAGGAACATCAATATATTTTACTTTTGAAGAATATTCCGGCGTGATTTTTTTAATAATATAACCCGGACGGTACATTACTAACACTTCACATATAGAAAATATTTTATCCGGCTCTTTCCATTTAGGAAAATCTATCAGATTATCAATTCCTATTATTAAATAAAGTTTGACATGATCATTTTTATATCCCTCGGCAAGTTTTAGTACTGTATCTATCGTGTATGATTTTTTAAAATGCTTTTTAATCTCAATATCATTTATTTCAAAATTCTTGTCCCGTTCGAAGGCAATCTTTGCCATGTTTAATCTGTGCATAGGCGACGAAACAGAATCTTCGTTTTTCAAAGGTGGATTTCCGGATGGGATGAAAATAATTTTGTCAAGATTCATTTGTTCCCGAACTTCATTCGCTAAGATGGAATGAGCAATGTGTGGCGGGTCGAATGTTCCGCCTAAGATACCGATTTTATTCATGAGACTTTTTTATTTTTTTAATCATTTCGTTTAATTGTAAAAACACTTCATCTACCATGATTTCTTTCATGCATTCATGCGTTCCTGTATTACATAAGAATCTATTTCCTTTCCAATATTTTTTGTTACTTTTATCTATAGATGTGGTTGGTGTATAGCAAGGACTGCAATCCGGTTTTTTCCAGATGTACTGGTGTAAATTTCTTCTTTCAGGGTAATCAAGAGGAGCTACAAGTCTTGGGTCAGAAGGACCGAACAAAGCAATTGTTGATACTTCTAATGCATCGGCTATGTATAAAGGACCTGTGTCTCCACAAACGAGAATGTCACAAATTGAAATTAAATCAATATCTATACTTTTAACCATTACATTACCCGCGAAGTCCTTCTTGGTTAACTTCTCACAAACATGTTTCCCTTCGAAAAGTAATATAAGATAATCTTTAGAATCCTTAGTTAGTTTATTGATCAATGAATAATAGTTTTCAATATCCCATCTTTTAATATCCATTTCCGTGCCCGGGTTGATTCCCCCGAATGGAAATATACCAATTATGAATTTACCACGTTCTATGTTGTTGCTATCTTTTATTTCATTTTTATTTTTACGTTGTAATAAGTGCATCTGTTTGTCACCAGTACTCAGACCATTTGCTTTTAAGATGTTTATGTACCTCTTGGTCTCGTGTATGTTCGAGTCGAATTTTTCTGTTAAGTTTAAGAATTTGGTTTCTCTAAAACCAAGCCTGTATTTTATTCCGCTTAATTTTACTATTAATCCGAAAATGCTTTTTCTATGTCCCATGAAAACCAGGTCGAATTTCTTTTTTCTCAGAACTCTGATCAGGCTTAAAGTGCCGATTGCTTTTTTGAAAAAGTTTTTTTCGAAAACATCATTAAAGATAATAACATCTTCCACATATTTTAGATGGTTTTTTAGTGCCGCAATCCACGGCGAGGCAATGAGTGAAATCTCTGCATCGGGAAAGTTTTTTTTCAATGCTGAGATAGTAGGTGTTAAAAAAATGATGTCGCCAAAACAACAAAGTTTAAAGATTAATATTTTTTTTATTTCGTTTTGTGTGATATTCATTTTTTGCATTCTTTTGTTGCAGTGTTCAATCGGAGAAAGTTTTTTGCAATCAATATCAGTATTCTAAAATTAACTTTTTTAAAAGTAAAAATAGAGAGAATAAAAAATTTTGAAATCAGGTATAGTCTTAATACAACGTTTTCAAAAACCCCTTTGTGTATTTTGTAATAAAGAAGCTGTGACTCTTTTGCATGATAACACGATTGTTCTTCGAAATCTTTTTTTACTCGCTCTCCTTTTAGATGAACGATTTTACTAAACGGATAACAGAAAATTTCATATCCCCGCTCAGAGAGCCTTTTGCAGATGTCAGAATCTTCCATGTATAAAAAAAATCTTTCATCGAAACCGCATACTTTTTCGAATACTTCCTTCTTTACCAGCATCGCCGCACCGCTTACCCAATCGACCTGTTTTATTTCAGAAAAGGTGGTTTCAATTTTGCTTAATTCTTCAGAGTCTCTTTCCCAGTTTAAACTTTCAAGTTTTTTATTTTTAATTTCATTTCTAATTGAGATGTTGTATCCGAAAGAAATTTGAAAGGTATTATCCTCATTGTATAGCTTAAAACCGACTGCCCCAAAGTTTTTATCCTGAAAAGATTTTATAGTATCACCGAGAAAATCGTTTTGAATAATCGTGTCGGAATTTAAAAAAAACAGGTAACTACCGTTTGCATACTTTACTCCAAGGTTGCTCGCCTGCGAAAATCCTTTGTTTTCATTTTCAAAAACTCTAACGTTGAATTCATCTTTGAGATTACTTAGGTCATCTTCTTTTGAGTTGTTCACAATAATTACTTCGAATGGGTAAGAAGTGATTTTACCGAAGATGGATTTTACACATTGCGTAGTTAAAGTTTTTTGTTTGTAATTTATGATAATTATGGAAACCATTTATTGCGTCTTTACGTTTTCTATCACAAAAATTCTTGTAAGCTTGCAGTACACTAAGGAGAAGTAGTTAATTACTCTTTCCAAAAAATTATCACCATTGAATATTTTACCGCTGAGAAATTTTAATACTTCATTGTCATCAACAGTTTTCAGTTTGTTTAGTTTATGCCGCTGCTCTTTAATCCATTTGTAGTGTGTAGTTAGCCAGAAGTATGCTCTTATTAATCCGATTGCAGAATATTTTTTTTCGAATAAAGATGCAAACAATTTTATGAAGAAATTGAAAATCAAATACGGAATATATTTTATCAAAAATGGTTTACTAAAAAATAAGAGGAAGTTTAAAAGCCTGTTCCTTTCCTGAAAGAAATAAAGTGATGTAGATTTTTGCTTTTTGAATGTTGCGTTACCTTTATGGTGAACTAAAGATTTGGAGGTGTGCATAATTCTTTTTCCAAAGAACTTTACTTTGAAGCAAAGAAAAGTATCCTCAGCGTATGCGAAGTACTCATCTAAAAACAAACCTTCTATTTCATGCGAAAGATTTTTTCTTATAATCAGCGAACATCCTGTCGCTTGAAAAATTTCACCTATGCCATCTTCACCGATATCGAAAATTTCCATAATATTGTGTCCTAATATATTCACGGTACCATTTTTTTCGTAATATTTCGACGGAATTCCTTCTGTGATAACAAGCGATTGAGCAATACCAATTGTTTCGTCAGAGTTGATTAATTCGTATAAATATTTTAACCAATCTTTATCAACTACTGTATCGTTGTTGAGAAGTACAATGTATTCTCCCGAAGTGTTTTTAAGACCTAAATTGTTACCGCCTGCAAAACCCAAGTTCTTTTCGGACACTACAATTTTTATTCGATTGTCCGAGAAATTTGATTTGATGAAGTTTATGCTGTCATCTGTGGAATTGTTATCAACAAATATTATTTCAAAGTCATTAAATGTTTGCCCTAAGACAGAGTCAAGACATCCTTCTAAGAAATCCCTGCCATTATAATTCAATATTATTATCGAAATCAATATCAGGCTTTAGTGTTTGAAAAATTTGTATATTGAACACCTTATCTTTCTTACAAATTTATGAAAGTCTTTATCCGATGCATACCAGTCTTGCATTTTTTTATCAAGAACTTCTTTATAGTCTTTGTTATAGTACTCACCTGTTGCGTGATAGCATTTAACATCTTTTAGTATAGCACTCTTGAAGCTTTTCATTTCCGCTCTTATAATATAATCTGAATCTTCCGCGAAAAATATTATTTTCTTGCATTGCCTGAGTTTTCCCACTTTTTTACAAACATAACGAGGAATCATGAAACACCATCCCCCGACAGGACCAAATTGTAAGGTCAATCCATTGCCATAATTTATTTCTATGTATTCGCTCTCAGGTGGTTTTGCTCCATTTGTAAATTCATCTTTTACAACATCGAGACTTAAGTACCCCAATCTATCAACACTTCTAAAAGCGTTCATCATTTTTTGTATCCATTCATCAGGAAACTTGATGACATCATCATCGACACCGATCATATAACCACCTTTTGACAAATCAAAAACTTTGCGCTTTGCATTCACCCCGATATTCTCTTTGTTATAGATAACTTTGAGAAAGGGAAATTGCTTTTCGACTTCCTCAAGGTACTCAATCGTCTCTTTGTCAGAATTATTATCCCATACGATTATCTCTTTATTAACGTTGGCGGCTGATTCTATGACAGAGCTAATGCACTTCTTCAATAATTCACATCTGTTATGTGTAATTATTATTATACTAACTAAGCCTTGAACACCCATAATTTTTATTTGAATAAATTTTCAATATAATCCGGGGTTACTTTCATTTGTCTTTGAATCTTTCTTCTTTTTGTTAATGATTTCGGTATCTCTGTCAAGCCTTTTAGGTAACCTTTCACAGCACTCAAGAAAACTTTATATGAATAGTTTCTAATAAAACCGTAATATCTTCTGATCCTCACTACCAAAAAATAGGGAATCCATTTTAGTAATATATTTAGCGGGTAATTTTTTATTCTTAAAGCTACAAGATTTTTCTCACATAACATTGTTTCAAGACCTGTCATATCTTTGAAAGTTTCACCACGCTTGTGGAAACACACTGCCTTTGGATTATAGTAACATTTATATCCAACCAGTTGCATCCTGAAATTAAAATCCACATCTTCATAATACGCAAAGAAATCCTCATCGAATAAACCAATCTCATTGAAGACTTCCCTTTTGTATATTGCAGCCCCGGCGCAAGCTCCCCAGATGAATTCTTCTTTGTCATACTGACCGATGTCTTTTTCACTGTGTCCGCGTGCATAAGGTGAACCCTTCTTCTTAATAAAGTCACCCGCATCATCTATAATGTCTCTGTTATAGTAGTTTAACATTTTGCTGGCAACACTGCCCGTATCGTTTGTCTTAAATCCGCTTAATAATTCACTTACAAAGTTTTTATCGCATTCAATATCGTTGTTTAATAAAACAATATATTTAATTTTTCCATCTTTTAAGGAATATTTAATTCCTGTGTTGACAGCTTTTGCAAAGCCGGTGTTAGAGTCTAAACTTACTGTCTCTATCTCCGGAAAGTTTTCATTCGTGAATTTAACCGAATCATCTGATGAGTTATTGTCAACTAAATGTATTTTAAAATTCTTGTAAGTCTGAGTTCTTAAAGAATCAAAACACTCTTTTAGATGTGAGATACCGTTATAATTAGGGATAATAATTGAAACCACTTTGTTTCGATCAGTTTTTTATTTTTTAAGCACTAAAACGTATTGTTTTGATTTACTCTTTTTGGTCGTATAACCACCAAGTGTTATGTTATACCCAGCAGCTTTAAGATTGTTAACAATATCCATTCCGAATTCAGTGAATACAAGAGCTCCTTCTTCACGCAGAGGGTCGGAATGATATGCCGGGTCTCTATGAAATTCAATCATACCATTAACAACAGATGCTAACGCGGATGTTTTTTCTATCCTGTCGTCTATCGGTACGGTGATGATTGCAATACCGTTTGTTTTTAAAACCCTGTGAACTTCAGAAAAAGCTACCATAGGTTCGGCAACGTGTTCAAACACATCGAGTGCTACTACTATATCGATTGAATTATCTTCGAAGATCAATGCTTGTAAATTTTCTGACCTAATCTTATTTTTATATTCACCCCATTTTACGTCATCGAAATATTCTGATTTTATTACATTATTTAGATTATCATACCCCGTAAATATTCCATCAGTACTTGAAGTTTCCAATATCCCGAGGTTTACATTTTTCTTTTCTATCAGTTTTATGAGTTCGTTAATGTTTTTGAATTTTCCTCCGTATATATTATTTAGCAGTGATGTGGCTGCGCACCTGACCCTATACTTTGATAGACAAAATTTGCAGTGCAGGGAGTTTGTAATATTTATAACTTCCGTAAATATTTTATCGAATCCACACGATACAACTATTTTTGATCCAGTGTCAATTATTTTATTGTACCAGAATCTTGTATATAATCCACAAACTGAACATTTGCCATACTCATCCTTTGATAGATCTCGTTTATTTGAAGGAAGTTTTTCTTCCAATCTATAATAAGCTGAAAAAATTGGATATGCTATAGGCTTCAGTATTTCCTTTATAGTTCTTTGCAATCTTGTAAAACGATAAATTATTAAGACAGATCTAAAAGTAATATCTTTTAAATTCTTTTAAATAATATTTGTGTTTCTTCAACCTATATTCATAAGACTTTCCAAACATCTTTTTTATGTATTCAAAGCAAATTACACAAAGCGAATTTTTTACTGAAAATATTTTTAGCAGGAAAGCTCTTAACCAATTGTAATTTTTATCAAAAAAATAATTCATGCTCATTATAAACCTGCCATACAACCACCAGTTGTCATCATTCTGAAAACTAACACCACCTAGATGTGTTACTCTTAAAGATGTATCGATTGCTAGTTTATATTTCTTAT
>JADHVP010000091.1 GCA_016783945.1 Ignavibacteria bacterium | reverse complement strand
ATATCTTTATCGAAAGTAAAACATTGAACATGAAAAAAAATTTCTCAATGAAAAAACTTTACTATTCAATTAGTGAAGTAAGCAAAATAACAGAACTCGAACAGTACGTACTGAGATACTGGGAAACTGAGTTCGAACTTCTAAAACCTGCAAAGAATCTCGCAGGAAACAGAATATACACTAACAAAGATATCAAGCTTATACTTCACATTAAGAAACTTCTTAGAAATGAAAAATACACCATCGAAGGTGCAAAGAAACTCTTAAAAAATTATACAAAGAAAGAAGAGGAAGCAGAAAGCTCTAAATACGATTCGCCAGAGTCCCGCTCTAACATGAAAATGGTAACAAAAGGTGAACTAAGTTTGTTCAATGAAAAAAAAGATGAGAGTTTGAATAAAGAATTGGAGACTGTTAATGAAAATCTTAAAAAGGATTTAAATGAGTTAAGATTATTCCTTAAAGATTTGCTCGATGATATAGACTAATAATGCATCACTAATTACGGTGATGTCGCCAGTTACATAAACCTCGCAGATAAATTCAAATTATTATTTCCAAACTTTTTACATTTTCATTCACGCTAGCCAGCATTTCCCTTTTATATAAAATCCTAAAGGAATTTACAAAATATAAATCGAAACTTGATAAAATAAAAGGTAAGGAAAACTTCTGCAGTAATAAATCACAGCAAAGATTTATTTCATTTATTATTTAACTCTGTAAGCTGGCTTTTTTCATTTTAATACATTATGTAAATTTACAATAGTATATGATTTCAGGTAGTGAAAATATAATCCGTACTATTAGTGAGGAGCGTTACCAGGGTAAAGCTTTCTTGTTACTACTTCTTATTGTATGTTTATTCAAGATACCTGTAATTCTTACTTCTGACATACAACCATGGGATGAAGGAATGTATGCAGTTAGAGTTCTTTCAATACACATCAATGGAGACTTCTTTGACCAGAGCATGAACTCCGTAGCTGGTCTTGATTCCGGTTCACATCCTCCCCTCTTCATATGGCTGGGATATTTCGCAACTTTGATCTTTGGTATTAATGATGTCGTCTTGAAATTACTCCCTTTTACTTTTGCACTTCTTTGTGTTGTATTCATTATAAGAATCGGTAAGGAACTTGGTTCATTCGAGACGGGTTTTCTCTCGGCATTGATATTTACCGGTACTTACCTTTTTAATGTGTTTTCCAATAGATTTCAATTTGATATTCCGGTGACTTTTTTTATGATTATTTCATTTTATTTTTTCATTCTTTATATAAATAAAAATGCGAAATCTTTTTTAGCCCTCAGCGGGATTGCATTCGGTTTATGTTTGATGACAAAAGCATTAGTGGGTTTTTATATTCCTATAATATTGTTTATATCTTTTTTCTTCCTGAGAAAAAAAATCAAAATGAGATTTTCCGATTTGGCAATACTTACTGCAATTGGTTTATTAATAGCTTTACCATGGCATTTCTTTATGTTGGACAAGTACGGAGGTGAATTTATAAATTTCCTTTTCGGATTTCATTTATACAGCAGAGCAATTGAAAGTCATATAGGCATCCAACCAAAAGGAGATTTATATTACTTAAGTTTACTAATGAACAACATTCCGTTTGGAATAATAGTATTTATGTCACTCGTAAAAGATTTTAAAAAATTCATTCATCTGAATTGGGAAAAAATATTTTTGTGGATATGGTTCATAACGGGTTTCATTACGATTTCAGTATTCCAAACAAAGATAGAAACATACCTACTGCCATTTCTTGCACCTGCATGCATCTTACTTGTAATTTACCTTATCAGTGAGAATAACAAATCACTTCACGAAAAAACAATTATTCTAATATTGACTTTGTTTAACATTGCATGGTATGCAACTGAATCCTTCAGGAATGAAATAAAAGAATATCTTTCTCATCAAGGTTATCTTGAAATCACAATTATCATTATTTCCATTGCTGTCGCAGTTCTTATAACATACCACATCTTTAAATCCCTGCTTTCAAAAATAAATTTTCGATCAACGTTCGTTGTTGTCATTATTGTTTTCTTCTTATCAGCCAACATATATTTTCTTTTCAACAGCCTTTTTTTTGACAAAGGTTTTGGTCTCTCTGAAATAAAAGATGAAGTTGAAAGAAGCAACAGGGAAAAAATCGTATACATAAGCACTGACTTTAAATTTAATCCGCAGTTCACTTATTACTTCGAAGGCATCGACCTAGGTTGGAAAAATAAAATGAGTTATGACTTGGTTGACCTTAAAAACGGAGTAGAGAATGCAAGGGTACGCTTAGGTGATTTAAAACCCGGAGAAGGCGCTGTAATAGTTGAGCGTGATAACCTAAATCCTGGTACATACTATGATTCAAAACTCTTCGTTCCCGATAGGTTCAAGCTTTTAAAAAAATACCATGGGTATGAGTTATATGAGGATTAATTATTATTCATTCTAACGCAAAGCATGGGAACTAGTGTGATAAAACCTCCCCAGCAAATCAATACCATCTTTCACATCAATTTGTTATTTTATAATCATTCAGGTGTATCAAAGGTATATTTAACACATTACATGTCATTATAGAAAGCATTGAATAACACAATTGAGATCAAGAATTATCATCGTACTTCTATTCGCACTTCTTATCAGGCTTATACATATAGATTTCCCAATATCAGGCTGGCATTCATGGAGACAAGCAGATACTGCATCCATGGCAAGAAACTTTTATTATAACGACCACAATATACTTTATCCGCAAATAAACTGGGGAGGTAATTCTGAAGGATATGTCGAGTGTGAATTCCAATTATACACTTACACCGTTTCGCTTTTGTATTCGGTTTTTGGTGTTAATGAATCCCTTGGAAGACTTTTATCTGTAGTACTATCATTGCTTCTAATGTTAGGGCTTTATCTTCTTATTCGCAGCATCCGAAATGAGAAATTAGCACTGCTTACGGTTATCGTTTATGCGTTACTTCCTCTCAATGTATTTTATAACCGGGCATTCATGCCCGAAACGGCAATGATGACCTGCTCCGTGTGGGGAATATATTTCTTCTATAAGTGGATCCAAGACGAAAAGCTAATTAGATTATTCTTATCCTTAATTTTTATATCACTTGCTGTTCTGTTAAAACTACCAACGCTTTACATAGGTTTGTCTCTTGCGTTTTTAGCTTTCACAAAATATTCATACAAAGCTTTCATAAAACCACAGTTGTTGGTATTTGCATTACTCGTTTTTGTTTTTACTGCTCTCTGGTATTATCATGCTCATAATTTATTTTTACAAACAGGCTTAACGTTCGGAATATGGACGGCCGGAAGCGATAAATGGCTGATGCTCGATTACCTAATTAAGCCTTCATTCTATAACGACCTGTTCTTTAAGAGCATCGCAGAAAGGCATCTAACCTGGGCTGGTTTCATATTGTTTATCTGGGGACTGTTTTTAAAAAGAGAAAACCGTTATGAAAAACTTTTTGACTTTTGGCTCATCTCAATATTGATTTTTTTTATCATTGTTCAGCAAGCCAACCTTGCACAAGAATATTATCAACTACCGTTTAATATATCGGCATCATTTTACATTGCGAAAGTATTGAATAAATATTCTTATCTGTTCAGCAAAGAAAAAATGAAGCAGGTATCTTTAAAAACTAAGTTTGCATTTGTTCTCGTAATTCTTCTTGCTATTATGATCCCGGTTTTAAGCACATTACGGTTACATAACTTTTACAAGCAAGAGAATAAAGAATCTGCTATCTTCAAACTATCGGACGAAGTTAAAGCTAAAACAGATTTCAACGACCTCGTAATTACAGTATCCGAAGGTAATCCTGTTTATCTATATAACTTTGACAGACACGGGTGGGTTTGCTTCACTGCTGATATAAACGAAGCATACATTAAAGAAAAAATCAAAAACGGTGCTAAATACCTGACAGCAGATAAAACTTATCTCAAAGAAAAATTTAATAAAGAAGAAATATCGGAAACCCTTTCAAAGTATCAGACCATAACAAACAACGAGTTGTATTTAATCATAAAGCTTGAGTAAATGCTTCAGTTTGTCTCGTTCCAACTTTTTACGTTGGAACGTAGAATGAACACTCTGCGTTTGAACTCAACCCCCTTTTATTCCCCCTTCTCTTAATAAGAGAAGGGGGTAGGGGGATGAGTTTTAAGCTTTATCCATATTTACAAATCTTTGTGCCTTCGTGTCTTTGTGGCAGAAGATTCCCAGCAAATCAATACCATCTTTCACATCAATTTGTTATTTTATAATCAAATCTTAAACTACCTGTTCATAAAAAATAATTCATCATGACACAAAGCTATCATCCAACTCCACAATACCAGACAAAACCCCGCAAGTTCAAGGGCTGGGGATGTCTTATGTTTATACTCGTTCCGATATTACTCGTAGTCTTAATCATTGTCGGAATCTTCTTTATCTATCCGAAACTTTCACCCAACTCATTAAAAGGCGACCTCGTCGATATGACATACGTAGCCGGTAAAGACGGGAGCGGAAAGCTATGGGTTGTATCCGACGGTTCATTTTATTACGTCAGCTCTTACGAAACACCCGGGCATAAAGAGTGGGGCTCGAAGTGTCTCTTCTGTAAGCTTTATACTTATATTTATGACCCGGTACAAAAGAAAATAATACAAACACTGCAAACAGACTATGACGGTCTTCCTCCAAAACCAAAACTCTTTTACGTAGACGGCAGCGTATGGGTAGTAAACAGAGACCAGTTCGAAAACTTACCCGCCATACACAAATAGAATGCAGAAACAGGCGAGGAGATAATGAACACCGATGGCTTTATAAAGAAGTATCCTCAATTGAGTGACGGAATCATCGAACTAAGTATAAACGAAAACCCGTCAGCATTAGACATCACAACTTCAGATGGACAAAGCTTCTTTTATTCTATCGAGTATGATAAATTATTTGCAGACAGGAAAGAAATGAAAGAATATTTCAAAAAAACAGATACGGAAATTAAAACTGTATTTATGTTAGCAGAGGAATCCGGTACACCACGAAAGATACTATACAAAATAAAAGGACCGGCTTAGGTTACAAAGGATGAGCATATATTAAGCAGGCAGCTTGACGATCCCGATTACCTAAAAAGACATTATAATTCGGTCAGCACACTTCTTACTCCTGATAGAGTTTTCATAGAAGGAATTATACTCTGTTCCACAGATGATGCCGTTGTAATTCTTCACCAGAACCGCGTCGGGAAAAAAGCAGACAGACTGCTCACGTGCGTTAATGCAGACGGTGAAGTACGCTGGACTATACCTCCCACAGAATTGTTCGAAGAACTCAAAATTGACGAAGAAGAAGACCCGTTCTCGCAAATCTTCTTCATGAAAGATAAAATTAGCGGCAGCATTTCAGGTAACATCATGATATTTAAGCTGACACCTGTTGGTATCATTGGATTTGATTTTCAAACGTGTAAGAAGTTATGGACGGTTGAGTTTTAGAAGACAAATTGTACATACACAAAGTTGAAATCACGTTTAATTGAAAATCACAAATAACAAGTATCAAAAATCAAATAAATCTCAATTACCAAATTCAAAAGAGCAAAAATAATTTTGGATTTAAGTGTTTGGGATTTCGAATTTGTTTGAAATTTGTTTTTTATCTAATCTTATATTTATATACACTTCATTATTATACTCAGGGAATTGACCTTCCTATTAAACTTATTTAAGGTCTATGTTGTCTAATATTCAAATTTCTAAACTAAACCATAGAAAAATGAAAAACACAACATTAGTATTCTTAGCACTTTTCTCTTTTTTAGCATTGGTTTATTTCTCCGGCTGTGAAAACACAGTAACAGAAGTAACAGGTGACGATGATGAATATTTAAAGAATACGGCTATAACTGTTTTATACGATAACAGCGATGATCCGGATAATATATTTGCAAATGATATCACAGCATTCGATAACGGAGGTGCTGTTCCTGATTTTGATGGAGCGGGTGCAATGACTCCGGGCGGATACAGTTCTCCTATTGACTCAATCATAAGACACGGTCGAAAGCTGGATATAAATACACTCGTTACGGTTGCAACCATTACAAACCAGGGTGACAGCCTTAAAAACATCAATATTAAGAAGACAATTAGCGGTGTGTATATCATAATTGGCTACGTCAATGGTGTACTGGATTCGATCACAAAACCGATAACGCTGGAAAAAGAAAGGTTTGCAGTCTTTAAAAGAGTCGCACATACTCCTAACCCAAGAAGAAACTGGAGATTGTTTAAAATATCTGCAGTTAACGGTCAAACCACAGCACCACAAGTTGGTACAGATAACATACTCCTGAATAAGATCGAAATCTTCAGAAACGGTGTACTGATAGAAACTTTGTTAGGACCTGATTTCACACAAAATATATTCTCATCGAGGTTATTCAGCGGAGCAGGAATCATGAACTTCAGGCACGGCGATGATGTAAAAATAAAGGTTTTCTTGAACAGTAATCAACCCGAAGCTGACTTAGTAGCATTCCATTGGGGTAGAAGATATCCTGGTTTTCACAGGGAAAGACTTCCTATGATATCCGAAACACCGAACGGGAGTACATGGAACAGGATTTTCGAAAGAACATTCCATGTTGGACCAGCACACAGGTTCGGAGTATTCAACGGATACATTTCAGGTACGACATTCAAATCATTATTCGATACGAACACGAATATATTCTCGACTACGGCTGCTGGAGCACCATACAGAATGCTCCCATAATCTAAATTTGCTGTAGTAATATAAAATGAAAATGAGAAGGAAACTTCTCATTTTCATTTTTTTGTATTATTTATTAAACTTTTTTATCTTTAAATTTGTCTAACTAAAGATAAGGCACGGATATTGAGTGATAAAAATCTAAACATACAAAGCGATGACAATGAAATTATTGAAAACTTTAAAAATGGGAATCAAAATGCATTTAATTTACTCGTTCTTAAATACCAGAAAAAAATCTACTGGGTTATTAGAAAGATGGTTCTGGATCATGACGATGCAGATGATATTACTCAGGAAGTGTTCATTAAATTATATAAATCCATAGATAAATTCAGAGGTGAATCACAATTTTATACTTATATTTACAAAATTGCAGTGAATCTATCATTAAATCATTTAAATAAAAACAAAAGGAATTACGCAAAGAAAATTAATCTTGATTCCGAAGCATACAAAATAAAATCCAAAGATAAAAGCTCAGATGAGCATTTCGATGATAAAAACAGAACAAAAATTCTTGAAGATGCTATTAGTACTTTACCAGACCAACAAAGAGCAGTATTCAATCTTAGATTTTATGATAATCTCAGTTATGATGAGATTGCAAGGATTCTAAATAAATCCACAGGCGGAATGAAAGCAAATTATTTTCATGCTGTAAAAAAGATTGAGGTATTTTTAAAGAGTAAGAAAAATTTCGAAGAAATCATTAAATTATAGACACACTTATTTGAAATGAAAAAAGAAGAAAACATAAATAAGTTAATTTTTGAATTACCCGACTATATAAAAGGCAATATAGATGATCCTGAATTAGAAAAGAAGATTCAAAATGAAATTAATACTAATCCTGAATTCAGAAAAGAATATGAGGATTTAAAAGATTCGTTTGCTTTTCTTGAAAATACAGAATTAAGCGAACCACCGGATCATTATTTCAGCACACTACTTCCAAAGATAAACGCAAAATTAGATAAGAAAATAAAGACGAACGATATTTCCATATGGGAAAAAATATTTTCTTACTGGAAATTTGCAATACCGCTTGTTCCGATTGTATTGATCTTTCTGATATTTAAATTCGATATCTTTTCCCCTGAAAAGAATTTGAAGGTTGAAGAAAATAGTAATAACGTTATTATAAAAGAAAAAACTAATGATGAAATCGAGGAAAACAAGGATATCGCAATAGTCCAGGAGGATTCAAGCGATGAGTCGGTTAAAACAATTAAAGAAAAGAAATATGAAAATACTCACGTCTATATTTATGAAGAAAACAATAGCAGCAAGGAGATTCCTAAAACAGACAATGAAAACATACTAAATAAATATTTAGACGAAATCGATACTTATTATGAAGATAATGATGACTACTCAATCGAAGAAGATTTCAACAGCTTAGACAAAGAACAGCAAGATGAAATAATTTTAAAACTAAAAGAAGCAGAGTTTTAAACGGAGAACAAAATGAAAAAAACTTACTTAATAATATTCACAATATTGTTCCTTTTGATGTCTAACAACTATTCAGACGCACAGGTCGATAGTACGAAAGGACAATTCGTAAACAGAATCAGGAAAGTATTAAAAGAAAAACTTATCGAGAAGCTTGAGTTAGATGAACAAACTGCGGATAAATATGTAGAGTTGTACTACATAGCAGCGGATGAAACTATCAAACTAAACGAGCAAAGGATGAAAACCTTTAGATATCTCGAAAATAATTTTGAAGCAGAAGACATTGACCAAAAAGTTGATGAACTTATAGAGATAGATATAAAGATTACCGACCTAAGGAAGGACTTCCTTCTCGGTATTAAAGAAATACTAACTACAAAGCAAACAGCACAAGCCGTTGTATTTCAAAACAAGTTCAACAGATTTTTAAGAGAGCAAATAAATAAGTTTAAAAAGGACAGACAAAAAACACCGAAAAGAAAAAAAGGCAGAGATTAATAATTCTTGCTCCGGGCTACCTGGTAAATAAGTCCGCTTCTTTGTTCATCATATATCATCATTCCATACAATTCATTCCAGAACCATAAGAAAGTTATATCCGTCGAGAAGGGATAGTCGTATTGTAATCTTTGTTGAAGTTTATAAACCGGGAACCGCCCGAATCCAGTATATATCGTATCTTGTGTAATGTAACTTGTTATCTTTAATTTCCATCTCTGACCATTTAAAATCGCATCAAAATTCTGTATGTATTCATTGTTGACCTCATCAAATCTAAAAAGGTCTATCCATGTTGGGATGACTCTGTAATAGCCATACGAAAGAAATTTTATATCGTTATTGTATTTATAAGCGAAATACAATGTATCAGTTCTTATCAGACTCCCCTGCCCGTAGGTCAAACTGTAATTAAACGTCGAATCGATAATTGCATAAGCGTTCTCCCCTAATATTGTTCCCACAGACCCGATGGAAGTAAAATTTACATTGATATCCCGCTCAGAGCCACCTTGATTATTCACATACGTATACCCGTCGTAAAGTATCCTGTTACCATTCGTGAAAGGATTATAATAACCCGGACACGTAACACTGCCAAGACTACAGCTAAGGAAGGAAGACACCGATAAAATAAACGCTATAACAAAATAATATATATTGTGTATTTTCATAATAAATTTAAACACCTGATAAAAAAATTTGTTTCAAAGTTTTTTGGTGGGTAGCATTGGTAGTGCTGTCATTACCTGTTTCTACTTCCCGCGCGCGGTATGAACCTTATCATGTTAAACCTTTCATTACTTTCATATCCTTATCGTCATTCCCACGAAAGTGGGAATCCAGTTCTATTCGTAACGAAGCCCTGCTTCGTTACGCAGTGTGAATATAGGTTACGAAGCTGGGCTTCGTAACCAGAAGAAAAACTTGCCCACCATTATTTTTGGCGTGGCCTTGCGTTTGTATTCATCCGTCAGGAATCCTGAGTTCTCGGGACTGACGGGCACTTAAAATGTATGATGATTTAAATTACCCCACCGTTTACGGTGGGGATAAAGAACTAAAAAGTATTGGCTTTAGCCCAAATACTTAAAACGATATTTTTTGATAAACTCGTCGTACTCTTCTTTGAAGGATATTTTCCTATGATGTTCTTCCTGATTATCAATGTATTTTCTAACTTTGTCAACGACTGATTCGCTTATCGAAACGGCGAAATAATCATCCTGCCATTCAAATTTTCCTCTAATTAATTTATGGTTATTAATCCAATGCGAGGATTCACCTTTCAATAAATTAATCACTTTCGAAATATTTTGTTCGCTTCCTAATGATATTAAACAATGAACATGTTCTAACGAACCATTAATTATATCGATGAAAATCTTTTTTTCTCTTGAATAATCTTTGATGTGATTAAAAATATTTTGTCGAATCTCTTTCGATAGCAGAGGTTGTCTTCTCTTAGTATTCCAAACACAATGTAACCAAATTTTTATATACGGCATTTTGTTATTATATACTTTGGGCTAAAGCCCAGGATTAGGGTGTTCTTTCATCCCTGCCGTAAACGGCAGGGTAATTATTTTAGTTTCCCCACCGTTTACGGTGGGGGTAAAGAACTAGAAAGTATTGGCTTTAGCCTAAATATTAATATTATCACAATATCACGACACTATAGCTTCCCTGGTTCGTCGGGTCGAGGTTCGTAACGTTCAGGAAAGTATTTCCCGGGTCGCCGAGGTCTGTTGC
>JADHVP010000090.1 GCA_016783945.1 Ignavibacteria bacterium | reverse complement strand
CTGATAATAACAATAAACAACCATGACATTGGAGTTGTACCGTAAAAGAGAAAGTACATAAAATTTTCAGTCATTCCGAAACCTAAACCGATTGCACCACCGTAGACCACCCCATCGACAACACCATCGAATCTTTTTAGCATAGACATAAACAAAAGAAATATTCCTTTTGTAAACTCTTCTACAAGAGGAGCGGTAATTATTGCACCTGATAAGTGTATAAGCTCAGTTGGGTCTCCACCTGCAAAAACATGAATGAAGGTTGAGAGTGGAATTTGAAACATTAAGCTTCCAATAATTGCAAGGAAGATTGCACCTGTTGCTCCCCAAAGAAAGTTGAGAAATATAAGCCAGAAAGGCTCTCTCTCGTTTCTATCTAACCACCATATAATGAGAAGATACGTGAACATTGGTATCACCGCTGCTACGAGAGATGCGAATGCGAGAAAAAGAGACATATACTTTAAATCTTGTTTAAATTAGAATGTTTGTAGTGTTCAGTTTTACAAATGTTTTATTTGAAAGAGTGTATTTGATCCTTTACTTACTTTCCCCATCAAGTTTTATCAAAACCTGACCTTTTTCTACAGAGGTCTTTTCTTTAACAAGTACTTCTTTAACGACGCAGTCTTTTGCTGCTTTAATTTCATTTTCCATTTTCATAGCTTCTAAGACAAGAAGCACGTCGCCTTTTTGAATACGCTGTCCTGGTTTCACATTCATTTTAACAATGGCTCCAGGCATTGGGGAACTGATGATGTTTTTGAATTTACCGCCTGCTTTGTTGTTTGAGAATTTTTCACTTAATAAGTCAAGTTCGCTTTTACAGATTATTTTGTAATTATCTGAGTTGATATCGATGTTAAATGCTGTACCCAAATTCCAATTATTATTCTCGGTATCATTGTCAACCTTTACAATATAGTTATCATTGTTAATTCTCAGCACAATAATGCTATCCGAAATAAACTTGTGTTCATATTCATATTCTTTTCCATTAAAAGAAAACCTGTTGTTATCGATGACTTCAACATCGTTTGAATTCTTGTTTTTAGGAAACTTTGTTATGTATTTTTTCATCTATAACTCTCTATCCTTTTATTAATCCATCTGGAAGTCGAATTGTTTGTGATACTAACTTTGGGTTGAATAACCTCTGTTTGTCTTTCTTTGAAAAGAATCGATGCGAGTGAGAGTGCGGTGTCGAGTTTTTTATTTATCTTATTAGTTTTCTCCTGTAATCTTGGTAAGAATATTCGTTCAACAAACTGTGTATTATAAGTCCCCTTAATGAACTCTTTACACTCGAGCAAACTTAATAAAAAGTTTATATTCGTTTTCACACCATGAACTTTGTAATCTCTCAGGGCTCTCTTCATTTTATTAATTGCTATATCGCGGTTTGCTCCGTATGAGATTAACTTTGATATCATTGGGTCATAAAAAATTGATATTTCATTTCCCTGTTCGAAACCAGTGTCTTCCCTTAAACCGTTACCTAAGATCCTGTTGATGTAGTCGATCTTCCCTGTCGAGGGAAGGAAGTTGTTTTCCGAGTCTTCAGCACATATCCTGCATTCTATAGAAGAGCCTGTAAATTTGATGTCCTCTTGTTTAAAAGAAAGTTTTTCCCCTGAAGCAATCTTCAACTGCTCGCGAACGAGGTCTATACCCGTTCTCATTTCAGTGATGGGATGTTCAACCTGAAGCCTTGTGTTCACTTCGAGGAAAAAGAAATTGTTTTTATCATCTACCATAAACTCGACAGTTCCGGCATTAGTATATCCCGATGCAAGTGTGATTCTCTTGGCACACTCACCCATTTCGTTTCTTAATTCGTTAGTCATAACAACGGATGGAGTTTCTTCTATTATCTTTTGATGCCTTCTCTGCATCGAGCATTCTCTTTCACCGAGGTGTATTGCATTTCCATGTTCGTCAATTAGTATCTGGAACTCAATATGACGCGGAGAGTCTATATACTTTTCAATAAAGACACTATCATCACCAAATGATGACCGTGCTTCGTTTTGAGCCATTCGAAGAAAGCCTTCCAGTTCTTTTTCTTCTTTAACAATACGCATTCCTTTACCGCCGCCGCCTGCTGAAGCTTTAATCATTATTGGATAACCAATTTCACTTGCAATTTGTTTTGCTTCCTTGAAATCTTTAAGGGTCTTATCGGTTCCTTTTACAACAGGGACGTTATTCTTGATAGCAAGCTGTTTTGCTTTGGTCTTGTTTCCTAATTTCCCTATTGAAGTGTGAGGAGGTCCGATAAATTTAATATTTTCATCGCTGCACAACTTTGCAAACATTGCCCGTTCAGCGAGGAAACCATATCCCGGGTGAATTGCTTCAGCACCTGCTTTCTTCGCGGTATCAATAATTTTATCTGCACAAAGATAGCTTTTAGTGGCAGGAGACTCGCCGATGTGATATGCTTCGTCGGCAAGTTTCGTGTAAAGTGAATACCTGTCGAAATCTGAATATACTGCTACAGTTTTTATCCCGAGTTCTTTAGCGGAGGTTATGATTCTAACTGCTATCTCACCTCTATTGGCGACTAATAATTTTTTTATCAAATTTTTTGGATATGAAAACTTTAAAAGTACTAATTTTGAAAATTTTTAAAAATCAATTTACCCATAGTAAATCAAAAATAAAATCAAAAAATCCTGATTAACTGCTTTCATCAGATGGTTCTTCTCTAATCTTCTTCTTTTTAAAATAGAATCCACCAATTCCAATCAAAAGGACCAGCACGATTATAATATTTGCAGCAATGCTGGTACTTTTACCTGTGTAATAAGAAGCTGGATGAAATTTAAATTCTACTTTGTGTTGTCCCGGAGGAACGACTATCGATCTAAGGAGATAATCAGTTTTGTATATTTCTGTTTCGTTACCATCTATGTATGCTTTCCAACCTGCAGGGTAATAAATTTCACTGAATACAAGGAGATTGTTGCCGCTTGCATTAACATCATATTCGATGTTATGAATGTCAGCCTTTGACAGTTTCACCGACGCACTTGAATCCGGTTTATCAATCTTTTTATTAATGTCTGTTTCGACGAATACAATCTTACGTGGATCAAAGTTTGCTTCTTTAATGTTTTTCAGAATGTTGATACCACTTTCCACTTTATATTCACCTGCAAAGAATGCTCTTGGCAGGAACAGTTTGTTTTCATAGATTATATTGCTGCCTTTATAAACTTCTTTTACCATGATTGAATCATTGATAGCTTCATCCGAAATTATATATTTTACGTTTCCTAAACCCAAAAGGAAAGGATTTTCTCCTCCTGCAACATCGACTGCATCCTGGTATATTCTTATCTTAGCCCCGTGGTATCCATTAAACATATGCAGCCTATAATAAGCGAGGGAATTTGAATATATAAGTCTGCCCTTATTTAGTTCTGCAATCCTGTATTGAAATGTATCAGGTTCTTTATTCAATATCCATCTTGTAACATCGGTTTCTGCAAAGAAACTATCCTTATGCGATTTCTCATCCCAATGCAGTGTCTTTCCACTTACGTTTAGAATATCGAACACACCGATGATTATTGTTCCCGCAAGGAAAAGATTAAGAGCAAGTCGTTTTTGTGAATAGAAATACGCAAGCCCGATCACAAGAATTAACATTACGGAATGAAGTCTAAGGTCACTTATAATATTTTCATAAGCAAGTGATGCTACTTGTTTGGTATACTGAGTTATTTGCTGGGAAGTTGCTCCCTGCTGTTGAAGTTTCTGAGCTAAAGGTCCGGATGCAACTGCATCTTTATAACTTCCTTCAAATCCAACAAGTGAAATTAAAAACATCAATCCAGCAATACTGAATAAGACATAGCTTAGTTTCCTGAACTTGGTTTGAGAAAACCCATCTTTAACAGAGTCAACTATAGAGACCAATCCGAACCCAGCAAGAATGACAAACGCAAGATCGATGTAGTAATGTATCATAACGGGTGCCCGGAAACTGCTGAAGAATGGAAAATGATTAAAGAACAGGTCGAAGATAAGCGGGAACGTTCTCCCGAAAGAAAGCAAGAGGAAAAAGATAATGATAACAGTCAGTGATTGAACAAATATGTTCTTTCTAAAATTATATATAATTCCAATAATGGCTAACAAAAGTGTTATCACTCCAAAATAAACCGGTGAATCCGTAAAGGGCATTTGCCCCCAGTAAAGATTAACTCTTTGCTCATCTACTTCAACGTTACCAAATCCATAATAGTAGGGAAGGATAAAGGTCATCACTTCACCCGGGCTGAATGACCAGTTAGTTGCATAATCATAACTCAGGGGATTTTTATCTGTCGATGACGGGTCGGTTAGCTTTTCGATGCTTGCCTGCCCGCGCATAGAGAACTGCTTGTAATCGTTGATAGACATAATTATATCGGCATCCATTGCAACAGCAAAGATAGTTGCTACGATGAACAAAATAAAAGCTCTTACAATTTTCTTTACTTCCAATTTCTTTATCAATCTATAGATGAGATTGTATAAAATGTAGATACTTATCATCATATAGGAATAAAACATCATCTGAATGTGGTGGAAGTGCAGTTGTATATAAATTAGAATTGCCAATAAAGCAAAGTTCATCATCAGTTTGAACTTATTTTCATCTTCTTCAGCATCAATCATTTTATCGAGTATCAACATAATCAAAGGAAAGAAGGCAAAGGTCATCATCTTTGTGTGATGACCGACAATGATTAGCTGAATAATTCCTGTTGCAAACACACCCGTTAATGCACAGTATAAAGCGATGAGGTTGTTTTTGAATTTATATCTTGCATAAAAGAACAAGGAAATGGAAAACAAAAAATAATAGGGAAGCGTCAGCATAAATAGGTTCTCCCCTGCAATTGCATTCCATACGGAATCCCAAATGTATGAGAATATATTATGAACAGCTGGTATTCCTGTTGTGAGTGATGCTAATGAAGGCATTCCCATGAAGATGTAAGGAGTCCATAAGGGATATATTCCTTGTGCTTTTGCATCGTCCAGGAATGTCTTAAAGCTTAGCGGAGAGAGGTTGTCTGCTGATGCGAACATTTTTCCACTGAAGATACCTTCTCCAAAGAAAATCAGAATCGCTAAAATAATAATACCAAGAGAAATATAAATAGATTTAGATGAATCGTAATTTAGAAAGCTTAGTTGATTACTTAGTAAAGAGCTTTGAGATTTTTTCGATTGGATTTTCTTGGACTGTTGTTTGCGTTTTGTAGTTTTTTGTTTTGCCATTAAGGGATTTTCTGTTTATAGATTTTACTAAAATAATACTTTTATAGATTCTTAGAAATACCAAAGTCAGATTTTTAAATTGATAGTGCAGCGAATTGTAGGTAAATTTATAGCTCTATAATTACTAACACTTGCTATAAAAAATGGAATGTAAGGTTTGTTCACAAAATGCGGAATTGTTTTCCGAAGGAATCATATTAGAAAAGCATCGAATTAAGTATTATAAATGCAATAACTGTGGTTTTATACAAACGGAAGAACCGTATTGGTTAGATGAGTCTTATTCAGATGCTATTAACAGGAGCGACATTGGATACGTTACGAGGAACTTGTTGTATTCTAAATTTACGAAGCTAATTATTTTTGTATTTTTTAATAGTAAGCGAAAATTTATTGACTATGGTTCGGGTTATGGTTTGTTTGTCAGGTTGATGAGAGATTTTGGTCTGGATTATTACTGGGAGGATAAATATTGTGAAAATATTTTTGCAAAAGATTTTGCAGCAGATGAATCAAAAGAGAAAAGTTACGAGTTGTTATCTGCGTTTGAAGTTTTTGAGCATGTAGTACATCCTCTTCAAGATATTTATGAAATGTTGAAATTCTCAGATAGTATTTTTTTTAGCACATATTTAATTCCAAATAATTATCCTAAACCCGGTGGGTGGTGGTATTATGCTTTGGACACCGGTCAGCACATTTCATTTTATTCACTAAGAACAATGCAGTATATTGCAAAAGAAAATGATTTATACTTTTATTCGAACGGAAGAAATCTCCATCTTTTGACAAAGAAGAAAATATCACCCTTGCTTTTTAAATTTATAACATTCTATCCAATTACAGTTCTTTTGAATCCAATCATTAGAAAGAAGTCGCTGAAGGATAAAGACTATCAGGATGTATTAAAGAAAATTAAAGATGGGAAATAGACTGATGAATCTGAATATCTTTTATAAAGTCATTTCAAAAACCAACACGACCACTTGGGAATAATCCAGAAACAAGCTACTAGGAACACATTCATCTCTTACATTGGGCTCATTTTAGGATATGTAAATATAATAATTCTTTTCCCGACTTATTTTACTGAAGAAGAATTTGGATTAATACAATTAATGATGAGCATTGCGATAGTTTATACGCAATTCTCTGCACTGGGATTAGTAAGTATCATTGTCAGGTTCTTCCCGTTTTTTAGGAGTGAAGATAAAAAGCATCAGGGATTTATTTCCTGGGTAACATTGATTGCGATAGCAGGATTTATTATTGTAACTCTCCTTTATATTATTTTTCAACCTTTGATAATTGATGCATACATTGAGAAATCTAGGTTATTCGTAGAGTACTATCATTTTGTAATTCCATTAGCCTTTTTTATCTTAATTTACAGCGTTTTTGAAAGTATAACACGCTCTGTTCACAAAACGGTTTTGGCTGCATTTCTTCGTGATGTAGGATTCAGGCTTTTAGTAACAATAGGAATATTTCTCTTTTATCTGAAATATCTTACTTACGAACAGTTCATAGTTTATTATTTTTTAGGTTTTGCATTGATCTCATTTTTGCTGCTTCTTCAAATTATTTTTATTAAGCAGTTCAAATTCTTTATTGATTTTAAATCGATAAAATTTTCTAAAGTAAGAGAAATTTTGAAGTATGGTTTGTTTACTCTTTTAGCAGGTTCATCATACTTCCTTGCTCAAAACATTGATAAAATAATGCTGGGTTCGTTTGTTGGACTCAAAGTTGTTGCTGTCTATGCGGTCTTTATGTATATAGCAACCGTAATTGCTTTTCCTGCAAGGTCTTTGTATCGTATTGCCGTTCCGGTAATTACAGAGTGCTGGAAAAATAATGATACCGAACAAATCAATGAACTTTACAAAAAGATATCCTTAATATTGATGATACTCGGCAGTATTATTTATATTGGGATACTTGTTAATATGAATAACCTGCTTCATTTCCTGCATCCTGATTACAGGTACGGTTTTATGTTTTTTGTTTTTCTTGGGTTGTCGTTCCTTATCGACATTACGGGGGGGATTAATTCAGACATTATTTCAACCTCAAAGTTTTTCAGATATGATACTTTGTTTAATATTATCTATATGGTGTTTTGTGTTGTGTTAAATTTAATATTCATTCCTTTGTATGGAGGAGTGGGTGCGGCAATTGCTACTGCTTTATCGATGACTACATTTAATTTTATGAAATGGTTATTCTTAAAAATTAAATACAACATGCAACCGTTCGGTTTGAAGAATTTGATTGTTATACTTATTACATCTGTTTCTCTTGTTATAGGCTGGTATCTACCAGTCATAGGGAATATTTATATTGATATTTTATATAGGAGTTCAATAACAGCAGGGATTTATTTTACGTTGGTATTTGTATTTAAATTGTCGGATGATGTTAATGAAAGGATTAGTATGTATTTAAATAAATATGTGCTAAGGAAATAATATATTTGTGTGAACTAATTTAATTAATTTGTATTTTTTATTGACATGAGAATTCTTTATGATTATGAAATATTTAGTTTGCAAAAGTACGGAGGTGCTTCAAGATATATTACAGAAGTTATATCACGCCTATGTTTGAAAAAAGGTATAGATATTTCTTTATTTATGGGATATTATATCAATGACTATGGACTAGAGAACTCGAGAAATTATTGTGAAAAGTTTTTTGGGAAAAAATTACCTTTTATTCCTAAAGTTAAAAACTTATATAATATTCCAAACAGAATGTTTTTTAAAAGATTTTATAAGAACACTGATTTTGATATTTTTCACCAAACATATTTTAATAGTTTCAAATATGATAACAAAGGCAAGTTCATTGTAACAGTTCTTGATATGATTCACGAAATTTATCCTGATTATTTTAGCGCTTTTGATTTCAGTAGGATGTATAAAAAAATTGCCGTTAATGCTGCTGACGGTATTATCTGTATTTCAAATTCTACAAAGAATGACTTAATTAATATTTTAAATATACCGGAGGATAAAATTGAGGTTGTATATTTAGCAAATTCATTAAACCTGGAAGTTAATACAAAGAGAATTATAGAGTATCCTTATATTTTATATGTGGGCAAAAGAAGAGGTTACAAAAATTTCCTCAAGTTTATTGAAGCTTACTCAAAAGAGGAGGAAATAAACAAGAATTTCAATGTCTTATGTTTTGGGGGTGGTGGCATTACAGACGAAGAAAGTAAGATCCTTAAGGACTTTAAAATATTTGATAAAGTTTTTCAAAAATCAGGTTCGGATGAAATACTTGCAAACATTTACAAACACTCGTCTGCATTTGTTTACCCTTCGGAGTATGAAGGATTTGGAATACCTCCTTTAGAAGCAATGAATTATGGGTGTCCGATGGTCGTGAGTAATAAAAGTTCTATTCCTGAGGTTGTTGGAGATGCAGGTTTATATTTCGATCCTGATAATAAGGAGGAACTGATTGAGAAATTGAAGCAAGTGTTGTTTAATAGTAGTATACGCAAGGAATTAATTTCAAATGGTTATAGAAGAGTTAGAGATTTCACGTGGGACAAATGTGCAAATGAAACCTATTCTTTTTATAAAAAAGTCATTTAATAATTGCTATGAATTTAAAGATTATAAAAGTTAAAACTGAAATTTTACTTAGGAAATTTGCGGAGAAGTTCAATATAGATCTTAAGATGACGGATGAGGAGGGTTTTATAAAGCTTCTTCAACATAAAAATATTGATTTAATTTTAGACGTTGGTGCTAACATTGGTCAGTATGCACAAAGCCTTATAGGTTTAGGTTATAAGGGAAATATAGTTTCATTTGAGCCACTGACAGCTGCTTATAATGCTTTAATTCACAAAACAAAAAAGTATCCAAAATGGAAGGTAGCGGGAAAAATTGGATTGGGAGATTATGATGGAGAAGCAGAAATTAATATATCTAAGAATTCCGTTAGCAGTTCAATATTGAATATGTCTGATGAACACATAGAAGCAAGCCCGAATGCCTTATATGTTGATAAAGAAACTATTAAAGTGAAGAAACTCGATTCAGTGTTTTATGAATATAAAAATAACTTTAGAAATATTTTCTTAAAGATAGATGCTCAAGGATATGAGGAAAATATACTAAACGGTGCTTCGAAATCGCTTTCGGAAATCAAAGGGTTACAGCTTGAATTATCTTTAGTATCATTATATGATGGACAAAAACTGTTTTTGGAAATGGTAGAAATGATCAGGTCGTATGGATTTGAAATTTACAGTATACAACAAGGATTCACAAATAAACTTACCGGTAGAGTTCTTCAAAGTGATGTTGTCTTTTTTAGATGATAAGTAAAAAATATTATTAGTTTGAATTTTAGTATCATAACAGTTGTTTATAATTCAGAGTCTGCTCTGGAGAAAACAATAAAGAGTATAACAGAGCAAGTGTTCAAAGATATTGAGTACATTGTGATCGACGGTGGCTCTACTGACGGAACGGTCGATATAATAAAAAAATATGAAAAGTCCATTTCTCTATGGATTAGTGAACAGGATAAGGGAATTTATGATGCAATGAACAAGGGATTGAAAAAAGCTACAGGTGATTACGTTTGGTTTTTAAATGCGGGTGATGAAATTTATTCATCCGATATTCTTAGTTTCATCAATACGCTTGGAAACGATGCTGATGCTTATTATGGTGAGGTTGAGTATATAGATGAAGATGGTAAAAATTTAGGAACACGAACTTTAAAAAAGCCCCCGGAAAATCTTTCATGGAGAGACCTTGATAAAGGAATGGTTGTCAGTCATCAGTCAATCATTGTAAAAAGAGACAAAGCGGCTTATTATAATCTTCATTACAAGTATTGTTCCGACATCGATTGGATGATAAGAACACTTAAAAACTGCCAGACTATTGTAAACACGAAAAAAATATTATCTAAATTTTTAATTGGTGGTTATTCAAAGAAAAACATTATTGAATCAAACAGAGAACGCTATAAGATTTTAAGAATCCACTTTAGTCTTTATAAGGTTTTGAAGAGTCATGTTTATTTATCTGTGAAATTTTTAAAGTATTATTTCACTAATAAGAAAAAACTTTATTAACGATTGACGTTGCTCTATAATTGGTCAGAGAATTTTAGTAAATTGCATTATTATTTTAATAAATAATTGCATTAACCAAGCCACATGAAAAAAGCTTTAATAACAGGTATTACAGGTCAGGACGGTTCGTATTTATCAGAATTCTTGCTTGAAAAGGATTACGAAGTGCACGGTATTGTAAGAAGAGTAGCGTTGGAAAGTCCTGAAACAAGACTAACAAGAATAAATCATTTGTTAGACAAAATAAAGCTGCATCCGGCAACATTGGAAAGCTATCCTACATTAATCGATATTGTTGAAGATATACAACCGGATGAATGTTACCACCTCGCAGCACAAAGTTTTGTTCACATATCTTTTGTTGATAGTTTTTCAACGATGAATTCAAATATTAATGGAACGCA
>JADHVP010000089.1 GCA_016783945.1 Ignavibacteria bacterium | reverse complement strand
CCAGCAACCATACCGGTTATAAACGCGGAGGCAAGCAATATGAAGAACATGTTTTTAAGTTTTGCCATAATTAGATTTCTCCTGTGTTTAAGGCGTTTTGAAAAAGGTTAGTTAAAGATGTACAAATATACTTTTAGTATAATAACTTGTCAAGTCATATTCTATAAAAGTAGACAGTAAAAGTTGTGTAAAGCTTTACATTTTAAAGAATTTTTGATGTGTTATAAAAAAGGGACACTTGCTTCATTAGATATGAAAATCGGTAATCCTATTCCCATTCTATTGTTGAGGGTGGCTTAGAGCTAATATCATAAACAAGTCTGTTCACACCTCTTACGTTATTAATAATCTTATTCGATAATACTGTTAGAAATTCTTTTTTAAATTGATAAAAATCAGCTGTCATTCCATCTTTAGATGTAACAGCTCTTAATGCAATTACGTTTTCGTAGCTTCTCATATCACCCATGACACCTACTGTTTGTATCGGCAGCAAAACAGCAAACGCCTGCCAGATATTATCGTACAATTTATAATTTTGTAATTCATTGATGTAAATATCATCAACTTCTCTTAATATTCTTAATTTTTCTTTTGTAACGTTGCTGATTATTCTAACCGCAAGTCCGGGACCCGGGAATGGATGTCGCTTTATTAAATAATCTGGAAGACCTAATTCAATTCCAATTTTTCTTACCTCATCTTTAAAAAGTTCTCTGAAGGGTTCTATTAATTCTAAATTCATTTTTTCCGGTAGTCCTCCTACATTATGATGTGATTTTATTGTAGCAGAAGGACCTTTAAAAGAAACTGATTCTATTACATCAGGATAGAGTGTACCCTGTACTAAAAATTTAATTTTCCCTTTTTTTATCTTTATCCTTTTTGCTTCTCTTTCGAATACCTTTATAAAAGTGTTTCCAATTATTTTTCTCTTTTCCTCCGGATCGAAAACATTTTTAAGTTTTGTCAAAAATGCATTTGATGCATCAATAAATATTAGATTAAGATTAAAATTCTTTCTGAAGAGCTCAACAACCTTTTTGCTTTCATCTTTTCTCATCAGTCCGTTATCGATGTGGATACACACAAGCTGTTTCCCAATTGCTCTTTGAAGAAGTATAGCTGCAACTGATGAATCGACACCACCACTCAATGCACACAAGACGTAATCTTTTCCAACTTTCTGTCTTATTTCATTTGTTTTTGATTCAATAAATGAGCTTGGTTTGAAAAGGTTTCTTACTTTACAAATTCGAAATAGAAAATTCTTGATAATCTGTGTACCGCATTCTGTATGATTTACTTCGGGATGAAATTGTAAACCATATACATTTTCTTTTTTATATTCAAAACTGCTTAAGGTTTTGTTTTTACTTACCGAAGTAACTTTAATAAAGTCCGGCAGACTTTGTATCGAGTCGCCATGACTCATCCAAACATTCAGTTTGTTTTTTAGCCCGGTTAACAAATCGGATTTTTTGTCTATGCTTATTACTGTATGACCATATTCCCTGACTTTTGCTTTGTGAATTTTTCCTCCGTATAGATAAGCAAGCAATTGAAGTCCATAGCAGATTCCAAGTATCGGAATATTCTGCTCTATTAATAAATTGAAGTCATCCTTTGGTAGCTTGTGAGAATTTTTTGCTATTACACTTGATGGACCACCTGAGAGTATGATACCTTTTATATTATAATTCTTTTTTGAAGTTATAAACTTTTTAATGTCTATATTGTAAGGTTGTATCTCAGAGTATACATTGAGTTCTCTTATCCTGCGGGCAATTAGTTGAGAGTATTGTGAACCGAAATCAAGAATTAAAATTAAGTCAGTCTTTTTCAAAGTCTGTAATTATGTTTTAATTGAATAGCCTTTTTGTGCTAAGAGTGCAGCACCATAAGCCGATGAATTCTTTTTAAGTACTATATTTATTTTCTTTTTAAAATTTCTGTTGATTTCTTTCTTGAGTTTCCTGGATAAAATATTATTATTTTCAACAATGCTTCCAATGAAGACAAGGTCAATAGGTTTTTTCCTTTTTGCAATTTTAAGAAAAGTCTGAATGTGATAAAGCAAACCTTCTACTGCATCGTTTACTATTCTGAGACTTGCTTTATCTTTCCTCTCTGCACATTCAATTACGAGTGGTGCTACTTTCTGGATTTCAAAGTTCTCATGGAAAACTTTCCTTACAATATTTTCTTTATTTAATTTAAACACCTCCCTGATTTTTACAGATAGCAATCCAGCTTTTTTTTTCATATCCGAGAGGTCATATTCTTTAACGACTTCTTTTAGAGCTTCTCTTCCAATCGAGTAGCCACTGCCGTAGTCTCCGATTATTCTACCCCATCCCCCGACGCGATATATTTTCCCATAAGACTTCCCGAGCAATACCGATCCCGTTCCGCTAATTAGAATAACTCCATCATTCCCTTCGAAAGCTCCATAAAGCCCGGTAATAGTGTCTGTTTCGATATTAATTTTTTTATAATGAAGTTCTCTACTAAACGTCTGCCTTAATTTGCTTTTATCCTGACTTTCACGTGCTCCCGCAAGTCCTATGCATATGCCTGAGCAATTAGCAATGTTATTGTTTAAAGATCTAATAGAGGAAAGAATATACTCAGAAAGCTTTTTAGAAATTATCTCAGCTCCGTAAACTGAATAATGAAGAGCCTTATAAGATTTACTAAATAAAATTTTGAGGTTTTTGTCTATGATTATCAGATCACATTTAGTACCTCCAGAATCTAAACCGATGTAAAATTTTTGATTGGTGTTTTCCATTAAATCAAATTATAAAATTTACTTTTAACTAAAAATGATTATAAATCAATATTCGTATTTTTGTTATTGTTATTACTAAAATACTTGCAATTATATTCTATTGAAATTATATTTGACAAAATAGATATATATGAAAAATTTTTTACTCTTTCCTCACATATTAATAATAATAGCAATTACTTCAGGCATTTTACTTGCAAGTGTTACATTGCAATATTTTACAGCGAGCACAAATTCTGATGGTATTCTAATCGAGTGGAAGACAATCGAAGAGGGCGGCACAGTCAAGTTCGAAATTGAAAGAAGTGCAGTAACACCAGATAATTTTATTTATATTAATACTGTAAACGCAACCGGTAATAACTCATATTATTCGTATCAGGATAATTCAGTAGATAAAGGAGATAATAAAAGCACTTCTATATATTATTACCGCTTGAAATGTGTTCAACAAAATGCAAGTTACACTTATACTTACAGCATATCAGTAATACATGCTGTTTCAGGAATACGAAGTACCTGGGGCAGTATAAAAGCTATTTTTAGGTAACATTGCTGGTTTAAAATTATTGTGTTTAATTTATTTTCAAAGTAGCAATTCATTCAGAGTAAATTAAACTTAATAACTTTTAAATTATAAAAAGGAGAAACTCATTATGACAGATCCAACTACAGAAACTACTACTGAAGCAAAATTCACTCCCGAAGAAATTGAAGACGGGAAAGGTATGGCAATCCTTGCCTGGATATTCTGGCTTATTCCTTTACTGGCTGCAAGAGATAAAAAATTTGCAATGTTCCATACACAACAAGCTCTGGCACTCTGGATTACCTTTATAGTCGTCTATATTGCATTATGGATTTTAATACTCATCGTTTCTGCAATTAGTGATACTTTAACCTGCATTATCTCTATACTTGGGATAATTCCATGGTTGTTTTTAATCGTATTTTGGATAATGGGTCTTATTAGTGCGATTCAGGGTAAGGCAAAAGAATTACCTATTATTGGATCATTCGGATCGAAATTTAATTTTGTAAAATAAAAGACAAATAATCAGTAAAGGAGATTAGTTAATGGCTGAATCAACGAGACAACTTAATATAACCCCTGAAGAGATTGAATCGGGAAAAACTATGGCATTCGTTGCCTACCTTATCTTTTTCATCCCGCTTCTTATGGAAGATATGAGAAAGAATAAGTTCGTTATGTTTCATACAGAGCAATCAATTGTATTGGTAATTGTACAGGTTATTGGTTGGATTCTAGGAACCATTGGTTCTATGTTTTGTATAGGCGTAGTATTTTATATAATAGTATTATTTGCCTGGGTGTTGATGGTAATGGGTATTATTAATGCACTAAACGGAAAAGCTGTTGAATTACCATTAGTTGGTCAGTTTGGTGAGAAATTTAATCTGGTAAAGTAATATAAGAAATATTTTTCATTTTGGAGAGCAATCGTTCCTTTAAGGGAATGATTGCTTTTTTATATTAAACACATTATGAGTTTTAATAATAATGAACTGCGAATTTTTATCAGAGATCTTAAAAAATCGCTGTTGATTTCCTGGATAATAATTACTTCGATTATTTTTGTTCTACTAATATCTCCGTTCCTGTTTCAAGAAGATGTACTTCTGTCAATTTCACCATCATGTGAATCGAAAACAATACTCGGTCAGGAATGTTTCTTGTGCGGTATGACTAAGAGTTTCATCAGTATTTCTCAGGGGAATTTTTATCATGCTTATAGGTTAAATAATTTTGGAATTTATTTGTATCTCATGTTTTGTTTAAATGTTTTATCTTTATTGCTGTTTTCTATTATCAAGTTGTTTATGAAAATAACTAAATTTAAATTTCATTTAATCTGAATTACTTTTTATGCAAACAACAAGTTTAGTCTTCGGTATATTAGCAATTGTTGGAATGGTCATTGGATTTATACCATGCCTTGCAACAATTAATTGGCTCAACATACCTTTTGCAACCATCGGATTAATTATTGGAATTATTTCTTTGGTAAAAAACGATTCTCCTAATAACACAAGTGGTATAACAGGAATCGTGTTATGTTCTATTGCAGTTATATTCGGATTAATAAGGTTAATAATAAGCCTGGCATTTGGTGGGGGAGCGATTATTTAAATTAAAAATTAAAAATTAGAAATTAAAAATTGAAGTATGAACATTCCATCAGAAATACAAACGACAAGAACTTTTTTCCTGATCTCAGCTATTGTAAATATTTTTATTTTTCTTGGTTGGGGAGGTACGGCGTTGTTTACCGGGATTGTTACTTGTGGGTTCGGTTGTTTTATGGGTTTGATACCTGTAATAAATGTCATTGGGTGTGTTATGGATTTCATTGCTTATAATAAACTTAATAGTTTAAAACAGTCCGGTACATATGGTACGGTTCAATTCGCAGCTATTATACAAATCGTGACTATTTTAACAGGTAATATAGTGAGTATGATTTTCGGTATAATAACATTACAAAATCTTGGCAAGGACAATATGAAAAACTTCTTCCAGGAAAAAGGAATTTACTAATTGAAAGCAGAATTTGTTTGTATTCATAATAAATTTAATTGACCTAATTACCTAATTACTAATTGCTCTAAGAAATAACCAAGAGTACTAATGATTAAAAACTCAAAAATCTTTTTGTTTAGAACAATCGATTTAGGTTGGGTATCTTACAGTGAAAATTGGATTTTTTAAATTGGTATTTGATTAGAATAATTAGATCAATTAGGTTAATTAGAAATTTTTAAATAGATAAAGATATTAAGAATTAATAATAAAAGTAAAAGAAGTCTTAAGAGTTAAAGTTCAAGATATATGTTTGAAAAATTAGACAAAGTTAAATCACGTTATAACGAGATTTCAGAGTTGCTGTCAAAGCCTGAAATTACGAATGATCAAAATGAGTATCGAAGACTCTCAAAAGAATATTCTGATTTAGGTGAGGTAGTTGAAGCTTATGATAAGTATATTGAAATCAAATCAGAAATTGATAAAAACAAGAAACTCCTTTTTGACACAAAAGATATTGACCTCAAGGAATTAGCAAAAGAAGAGCAGGAAACACTTGAGAGTAAGTTGTCAGAGATAGAAAAAGAAATCAAAGAACTTCTTATCCCCAAAGACCCTAATGATGAAAAGAATGCTATCCTTGAAATAAGAGCAGGCACTGGTGGCGAGGAAGCAGCATTGTTCTCAGCAGACCTCTACAGGATGTATAACAAGTATTTCGAAATTAAGGGATGGAAAGTCGAGGTTATTAGCTTTAGTGAATCTTCGATACCTGGTGGTTTGAAAGAAGCTGTTATTAATGTAAGCGGAAAGGGTGTCTATGGAGAGCTTAAATATGAAAGTGGTGTTCACAGGGTTCAGCGTGTTCCGAAGACAGAAGCAAGCGGGAGGCTTCACACTTCTGCAGCATCGGTTGCGGTACTGCCCGAAGCCAAAGACGTCGATGTTGATATTGATGATAACGATCTTAAAATAGACGTCTTTAGAGCAGGCGGTGCCGGCGGTCAGAATGTAAACAAAGTCGAAACGGCTATTCGCATTTCACACATTCCAACGGGTATCGTCGTGCAGTGCCAGGATGAGAGATCGCAATTAAAGAATCGTAACAAGGCAATGAAGGTTTTACGCTCAAGGCTTTTTGATTTAGAGCTTGAGAAAAGAGATAACGAACTTTCTGAAAAAAGAAGAAACATGGTTAAATCCGGGGATAGAAGCGATAAAATAAGAACATATAATTTTCCTCAGAATAGAATAACCGATCATCGAATCGGTCTTACTTTATATAACTTATCTTTAGTTGTTGAAGGTGATCTTGATGAGATCATCGATAGGCTGAAAACTGCAGATAGAGCTGCAAAATTAACTGAGAGCGAAAACTAAACTAATATGATGCATTGAATGTTTTATTTCTAATGCAAGGTGTTTATTTTTTAAATTATTTTTTAACATAATTCTATAATGATATGAAAATAAAACTAAATTTTTTAATTTTATTCTTAATGCTTTCGGTTTTAGTTTTCACCGGGTATAATCTGATTACTAAATCTGATAATGAAAATCCTCGTGAGAAATACAGCAGAGTTAAAGTTTATGTTAATTCCGAGCAGGATATAGTGCTCCTTTATATGAACGATATAACCGTTGATGAATACTGGGGTAAAGTAGGGGAAGGAATTGAGATAGTAATTAATCAAGATGAATTATCAAGATTAAAAAATACTGCTTTAAGATATGAAGTGCTGATTGAGGATATGGATGATTACTATGAGAACAGGGATGAACCCAGCCTTGAAGATATAAGAAAAGGTGAAGAAATAAAAGCGAGAGATAATATCAGGAGTTTTTCTTACGGAAGTATGGGAGGTTTTCATACTTATGCTGAAGTTGTACAAGTCCTTGATTCAATGAGGTTGTTATATCCGACATTAATAACCGCAAAACAGAACATCGGAACTTCCCACGAGAATAGGATAATCTGGGCTGTTAAGATTTCTGATAATCCTGAAATTAATGAATCAGCTATAGAACCTGCAATTCATTACGATGCAATTCATCATGCGAGAGAACCAATTGGTATGTCTGTTACTTTATACTATATGTACTGGCTGCTCGAAAATTATGGAACCGATCCCGTAGCTGCATATCTTGTTAATAACAGGGAGATGTTCTTCGTACCCGTCGTAAATCCAGATGGTTATGTATACAATCAAACCACAAATCCAAATGGAGGTGGGTCGTGGAGGAAGAACAGAAGAAATAATGGTGGCAGTTACGGTGTAGATTTGAATCGAAACTACAGCTATGGCTGGGGTTTGAACAGCGGTTCGAGTGGAAATCCATCATCGAGTACTTATAGAGGACCCTCTGCATTTTCAGAACCTGAAAGTCAGGCTATCAGGGATTTCATACTATTGCATAATCCCAAGATTGCTTTTTCAACACACTCAGCGGCAGCTTATTATCTAAATCCTTATGGTTATTGTGATACTGCAAAATCCTACGAAATGTATTCGGATTTCAGTTCTGAATTTGCAGTATATAACGACTATCTTTACGGAATTACAAAAGAAATTTTGAATTATTATTCCAGCGGAACGACAAGAGATTATCTGCAATCTATCGGTACTTATGGCTGGACTCCTGAAATTGGAGGTAGCGGATTCTGGCCCCCGGTTTCGCAAATTATGCCGCTTGTGAGCGAGAACCTTAAACCAATGACATATCTTTCCTGGGTTGGCGGTGCTTTTGCAAGATTTCAAAATTTTAAGATTCTTGGAAGTGGTTACGTTGCAAGAAATGATACATTAGAACTTCAGGTTACACTAAGGAATAAAGGATTGTCTAAAACAGCGAAGAATGTTACCTGCGATATAAATTCCAGTTATGCAAACCTGGTTCCTTTAGTTTCAACAGTAAATTACGATAGCATTTTAGCAAGGCAAATAAAAACTAATACAACTCCCTTTAAGTTCAAGACAACTTCATCTGCAAATCTTATGGATGAAATGAGATTTGTCTGTACAGTGAAACAGGAAAACGTAGTTACTGCAATCGATACGTTTTATATAAATGTCGGAAGGACAAACGTCTTGTTCTTTGATGATGCAGAATCGGGCACTTCTAATTGGACTAAGAGCGGGAATGGCAAATTGTGGGACACTACATTTGTTAGTTATTGGGCAGGTAATAAATCTTTTGCCGATTCGAGGTATGGCAACTGTATTAAGAATACAACTAATTATTTCAACTTGAATAACAGCATCAATTTAACCGGTGCGGTAAATCCAAGGATTGAATTTGCTACTAAGTTTGCTACAGAAAGCGGTTACGATTACGTAAGATTACAGATAAGTACCAACAACGGTGCAAGCTGGATAAGTATGCAAGGAAGACATACTACTTACTTTTCCGGTCAGCAGTCTTATATTGGGATTAAATACTGGAGAGATGAACAGATTAATTTAAATCCATACATTGGAAGCAATATCAAAATCAGGTTTTACAACAAGACCGATGGTGGTGTCCAGGGTGATGGATTTTACTTCGATAACTTCAGGGTTGTTGATTATATGGATTCATTAGCTTCAATAACTCAAACTGGAAATCAAACACCCGATGAGTATGCTTTATACCAGAATTATCCGAATCCGTTTAATCCTGTGACAAGCATTAAATTTGATCTTCCAAAAACCGGGCATACAAAACTAAGTGTATATAACATACTCGGTGAAGAGATTGAAACGCTTCATAACGGTGTACTCTCTGCGGGGAGTTATAAATTAAACTTCAATGCTTCTTCATACGCAAGCGGTGTATATTTCTATAGGATTGAGACAGGAAACTTCGTTGCGGTTAAGAAGCTTGTCGTGATGAAGTAATACGTTAAGTATAAAACAAAATTTAAAAAAAGCCATCCTAATATTTAGGATGGCTTTTTTAGTTGCTTGATGAAAAAAGTTATTTACATCCCAGTTGTTGGTGACTGCGACAGGCATCATCAACAACATGAGAAAATGTTCGCTTTGCTAAAACACTCACTATTTTATTTAACTTATTTTTATACCAAGTGCTTGTGCTACACCTTTACCATAAGCTTCATCTGCTTTTAGACAATTACCAATATGGCGGGTTTTAATTTCCTTTGGTGCATCTCCCATTGCTCGGGCTGTATTCTCAAAAAGAACCTGTTGCTGCTTTTTACTCATAAGCCGGAATAGATCTCCTGCCTGTGAATAATAATCATCGTCATCTTCTCGGTGATTCCAATGATCTGCAGCACCGTCCAGTTCAAGCGGAGGTTCTTTATATTCAGGTTGTTCCTGCCACTCACCGTAGCTATTAGGCTCATAACCCAGTGTAGCTCCGTAATTATCGTCAACTCTCATTTGTCCGTCACGGTGGAACATATTAAGGAATGGGCATCTTGATTTATTTACCGGGATAAGATGATGGTTTACACCCAGTCGATAACGCTGTGTATCTCCGTAAGAAAACAAACGCCCCTGTAACATTTTATCAGGTGAAAAGCCAATACCGGGTACAATGTTAGCTGGATTAAAAGCAGCTTGTTCTACATCGGCAAAATAGTTTTCCGGATTTTTATTCAGTTCCATCACACCTACATCAATCAATGGATAATCTTTGTGGGACCATATTTTAGTCAGGTCGAATGGATTAAATTTACATTTTTTAGCTTCTTCTTCGGTCATTACCTGGATTTTCATATCCCATTTAGGAAAATCACCTTTATCAATGCTTTCAAGTAAATCACGCTGATTACTTTCTCTGTCCTTCGCTATTATTGCTTCAGCTTCCTGGTCAGTTAAGCATTTAATTCCCTGTTGTGTCTTAAAATGAAATTTAATCCAGATACGTTCGTTTTTCTTGTTGATAAGACTGAAAGTATGGCTGCCAAAACCATCCATATGACGATAGGAATATGGTATGCCGCGGTCGCTCATTGTAATTGTTACCTGGTGAAGTGCTTCCGGTAATAAAGTCCAGAAATCCCAGTTATTTTTGGCGCTTCGCAAGTTTGTTCGGGGATCTCTTTTAACGGCATGGTTGAGGTCAGGGAATTTTAGTGGATCTTTTAGAAAGAATACCGGTGTATTGTTTCCCACTAAATCCCAGTTGCCCTCTTCGGTATAAAATTTAATAGCAAATCCGCGAATATCCCGTTCCGCATCTGCGGCACCTCTTTCACCTGCAACTGTGGAAAATCTAGCAAACAGATCTGTCTTTTTCCCGATTTTAGAAAATATCTTTGCTTTTGTGTATTTGGTAATATCATGTGTAACTGTGAATGTTCCAAAGGCACCGGAACCTTTGGCATGCATTCGTCTTTCCGGAATAACCTCACGGTCAAAGTGTGCCAGCTTTTCAAGAAACCATACGTCTTGCAAAAGCATAGGACCCCTCTTTCCTGCTGTCATAACATTTTGATTGTCAACTACAGGCGTTCCAGTATTGTCTGTAAGTTTCTTCTTC
>JADHVP010000088.1 GCA_016783945.1 Ignavibacteria bacterium | reverse complement strand
GTTATCGCATGAAGTTTCTGATGATGTGTACTTCCATAGGAAGGTCCTTTACCTTTTTCGGTAAGCACGTGAAGAAGTACAGGTCCCGAAATATTACCTATATCCTCGAGTATTTTAACTAAATTAACAACATTGTGTCCATTTACAGGTCCGAAATATCTGAATCCTAAAGACTCGAACAGCATACCGGGAGTAACCACACCCTTTAAACCACCTTCAATTCTTGCAGCAAGAGTTCTAAGTCTATCACTCCCTCTCTTTTCCAATTTACCAGTTAATTCCCAAACCTTAGTTCTGAATCTATTGTATGATTCATTGACCATGAGCTCATTAAAATAATTCTGCAGCGTCCAGACGTTAGGACCTATAGACATCTTGTTATCGTTCAAAACTACAATCATATCCTTTTTCAAGAGCCCTATATTATTCATCGCTTCATAAGCCATACCACCTGTCATCGCTCCATCACCAATTACCGAAATAACTTTATATTTCTTCTTTAAAAAATCTCTCGCTGTTGCAATACCGAGTGCAGATGATAGTGATGTCGTAGCATGACCGGCTCCGAAAACATCATATTCGCTTTCATTCCTTTTCAAGAAACCACTTATACCTCCTTTTTGCCGTATAGTCTTTAAAGCTTCTTTTCTTCCGGTAAGTATTTTATGTATGTAACCCTGGTGCCCGACATCATATATTATTTTGTCATCAGGTGTATTGAAAACATAATGAAGTGCTAATGTTAATTCTACAACTCCAAGTGAAGCTCCTAAGTGTCCACCAATGTGAGAAATCGTATCGATTAAATATTCTCTTAATTCATCTGCAAGAATTCTTAGATCCATTAAATTAAGTTTCTTGAGGTCTTTCGGATAATTAATATCTTTCAAGAACTTTGTATCTTTTAAATCATACGCTTTTTGATTGCTCATTATATTATTTTGGTTATTCCTGACTTTTTTTTAGATTTTTAAATAAGCTACCCTATTTCAATCTCTGTATTTATCTTTTCAATTTTTAATTCAGCTTCTGTTAATTTCTTTTTACTTATCTTGAGTAATTTTAAAGCTTCCTGGTAATACTCTAATATTTCCTCAAGAGAATAGTCTTCAATCTCATTCTCTAATTTATCCAATATCTCTTCGAGTCTTTTGAAAGAATACTCAAAAGACTCCTTATTTATTTTCTTAGTCATTTTATATTTCTTGCTTATTTTATTGTTGCTTCTTTATCTCCATCATGAAATCGTATCTTAATATCATCATTTACGTGCAAATGTTTTTTCCTGGACACTATCTTACTATCTTTTAAGATGTATGTGAATCCTCTTTTCAGAGTTTGTTCGGGTCCTATATTAAAAAGCAATTTTCCAATAGAACCTAAACTACTATTCACATTGTTAAGTTTTTCTTTAACAACTTTTTCCAGCGAATCCTTATACTCATCAACTCTTAGATTATATTCGTTTAAAGTATCTAAAGGTTTGTTAAAAAAATAACTTTTCGTTACATTTTCCAGTTCAGATCGGTAAAAATTAAGTCTTTCTGATATATATATCTTAGTATTATAGCTAAATTGATTTATTCTTTCAAGTAATTCAGATTTATCAGGGAATATCATTTCAGCAGCTGCAGACGGTGTCGGTGCTCTTAAATCTGCTATGAAGTCGCATATTGTATAATCAATCTCATGACCTACTGCATTTACGACCGGTACTTCAGAATTGAACACTTCTCTTGCAACGCTTTCTTCATTGAAAGTCCACAAATCTTCTATGGAACCTCCTCCTCGAGTAATAACAATTATATCGACATTATATTTAGATTCATTCGCAAGGCGAATAGCTTTGCAAACACTGTTGGGTGAACCTGCTCCCTGCATAAGAGCAGGAAATAAAAACAATTTAACAACCGGGTATCTTTTTTCAGTAACTCTTTTAAAATCGTGTAGTGCAGCACCTGTTTCTGAAGTTATTAATGCAACTCGGGAAGGAAACTCGGGTAAGGGCTTCTTGCACTCTTCATCGAACAAGCCTTCCAACAAAAGCTTTTCCTTCAGCTTTTCAAATGCAATCTGAAGTTCACCGATTCCGTAGGGTTGAATTTCGAATACATTGACCTGATAAGTTCCTCTCGATTTGTAAAGTGTTACTCTTCCTTTTACAATAACCTTCATTCCATCTTCCGGGGTGAAGTACAAGTCTTTATTTCGGGAACTCCACATTAGAGCTGATACCTGGGCATTTTCGTCTTTCAAAACAAAATAAAAATGCCCTGATGCAGCATGAATCTTGAAATTGGATATTTCCCCAACTATATATATAAATTTGAACTCCTGCTCGATGAGGGATTTAATTTGCTCTGTAAGCTCGGAGATTGTTATTGGTGATATCAAATTAAATCAAATTAAATCAAATTAAATGAATTTAAATGTCTTATTTTGAATTTGTATAATGATAGATTTTTTTTATTCCGTAATGTCTCAGTAAATACCGCGTTAATGTCACAGTAGTGTCACAGTAATGTCACAGTAATTCATAATATTTTGTTGGATCGGTCGGGCTTTTAGCGACCTCCTTGATTATCTCTTTTTTTATTAAATCGTTCAAATCACGTTGGGCTGTCCTACGAATACAAGAAGTAATTTTTTGATAGTCATTAACGGTTATTTTACCACTTTGAAGAATAAATTTTACAGCATTTTCCTGACGGTGGTTAAGACCGACCTTTTTAATCTTATGCAAACGGTTGTCTTGTTTGATCAATTGTTTTCCTTTATCCTGAATCTCTGCCATCTGAGAACGTAAACCTTCAATGAAATATTCAAGCCAAAAGGTCATGTCCATACCGTTTTCTCTGACTGATTGAATAGCTTTGTAATATTCCGGACGGTCTAAATCATAATACTCGGAAATAGTAAATAACCGCTTAAACTCATAACCGGTTTTATAAAGAATGAGTGTTGATAAAAGTCGTGCCATCCTGCCGTTGCCATCAATAAAAGGATGAATATGGACAAACTGAAATTGAGATATTGCAGCGGAAAGGATAGGTGATAGCTCATGAATTTCTTTGTTAATCCAGACAACAAACTTATACATAAGATGAGATACTTCTAATGGTTGAGGGGGCATGTAGATAACTTCCTTTGTTTTGGAATTGACAACGTAATTCTAGATTTTACGGTATGCTCCTGGTTGTGCCTTACAGCCACGCACATCAATAACAAGAATTTTGTGAAGTTTGCAGATAAGACTTTCAGTTATGGGATCGTCTTTACCAAGATATTTCGAAATAAAATCCATTGCTTTCTTGTAATTAAGAAGCTCTTTCTCATCATCCCTGTTTACACCTATAACTTTCTTCCCCGAAAGGATAATCTGTGCCTGCTCAAGACTTATCTCGGTGCCCTCAATGTGAGTGGAATGGTGCGGCTCAAGAATAAGTGCTTTCTTCTGCATATCAGCAATCCAGTCATCTTTGAGCTTAACCGCATCAAGAAAACCCCGAACCCGCTCAATCTCTACAAGAGCTTTGTTAATCTTTGGAGTTATAGTAAATTTTGGATTAAATGGCATTTTCCGTTCTCCTCTATCTATATCCTTGATTTCTGTTTCACTTCTTAATCATAATAAGAAAAAAACCCCGAAAATCATCGGGGCATATGCTCGAAGAGCGGGACTCGAACCCGCAACCCTTCGGTTAACAGCCGAATGCTCCACCAATTGAGCTATCTTCGAATTAGGTTACAAATATATATTTATAGAAAAATATAATCAATGCGAAATGCTGTTACAAGTTTGCTAAAATTTGAACGTCCCTTTAAGATAATTAATACATAGTCAGTATTGTATATTGTTAAACATACTGACTGAAAATAACAAACAACAAAATCCAAATATACAATCAATGTTTGAAGTTAAATCATATTAAGGATTCAACGAGTTTTTATTTTTGAATATTGCTCCTTAGGAGTCCCTTCGGGTTAATTTGAAATTTATTTGTTATTTGGTTTTTGTTATTTGGAATTTCGCAGGTTTCAACTTTGAAATCAGGATTTATACATAAATATACATTGATAAAAAAATTCAAAAAAAGTAAATTGCACTGAAAATATGGCGGGCATAGCTCAGTTGGTAGAGCGTCAGATTGTGGTTCTGAACGTCGCGGGTTCGAGCCCCGTTGCTCGCCCTTATTAATAACCTCATATTACCTATTTAATTTCTCTTTTTACTTATGCATTGATAATTTCCTTCCTTGAATAAGAGAATTATTATAAGTAGGTTAATTGCTTATATTACAATGAATAAAGTGAAATCCGATATAGAAAAATCAGATAGTTTTTATAAAAAAAATCCTGACAATATTAGTGAAGAAAATCCCGATAATCCTGAAATCGCAGAAGAAGAACTAATTGAAAGCGAAGAAGAATCAATAAGTCAGGAAGAATTAGAAAATCGTAGAGAAGACTTCGAAAAAGAAGCAATGCCTTATATCAATTTGCTACAGAATTATGCTTACAGAATGTGCGGAAACAGACTCGATGCGGATGATCTTGTTCAGGAAACCTATCTGAGAGCCTTTAGATTTTTTAATAAATTTGAGAAAGGAACTAATTGTAAAGCATGGCTGTTTCGGATAATGAAAAATTTATTTATAAACAATTATAGAAAAAGTCAGAAACAACCTGGACAAGTAGATTATAGCGAGATTGAGAACTTCTTTGAAAGTATTAAATCCAAAAAAGTAGACTCGAATGATCTGCAGGAAAAAATATTTTCTCATTTATTAGATGATGACCTTACTAATGCACTTAATTCACTACAAGATGATTTTAAAACAGTTGTTATTTTATGTGATTTGGAAGGTTTAAGTTATGAGGAAATTGCAGAATTTGTTCAATGTCCGATAGGAACAGTAAGAAGTAGGTTACATAGGGGAAGAAAACTGCTTCAACAAAAATTATTCGAGTATGCTAAAGAAAGAGGTTATGATGTTGAAAGCGCTATTGATTAAATCTCAATATAAAATATGATCAAATAATTATAACTTACTATAAATGTCACGAAAACAGTTTAATTTAGATGAAGGCAGTAAGCCGAATTCTTTTGATAAAAACAAGAACGATTCGAAAAATATTAATCCTGAACTCATTACAGCATATATTGATAATGAAATTGCGAGTGATGAAAAAGAATTAGTTCAGGAATCTATCTCGAATAATCTCAAACAAAATCTTAGATATGAATTCGAAAGACTAACGAAAAATGAATTTCGAAAAAGAGTTAAGAAAATTGAGACACCACAATATTTATATAAAAACATTTACGATCGCATCGATGAATATTGTGAATCAATAAATTCTAAAAATAATACCCCCCATCCAATATCTCCTCCACTAAAAGGTGAGGAATTATATAGAAGAACTATTCAATCTATACCTAAAAAATATATTTATACTGTTTCAGGAGTATTTGTTTTACTGATAATCTTTTTTATAATTCTAAATGTTTATTATGCTGGAGACATAAGTTCTGATAATAATTTCGTTGCAATATCACGGACTATTTATGATGATATAGAATCAGGTAAAATGAAAATGGAGTATACTACTGACAATGCAAAAGAGTTAGAAAACATTTTAGAGAACAGGACCGGCTATGATGTCTTTATACCCGACGTAAAAAGTGCGGTGTTAGTCGGTGGTATCTGTAAAGAAATGAATGGTCAACAAATTGTACATTTCGTTTATAAAAAGAATAATTATGTGATATATACTCTTCAAGCAAGCAGACCCGAATTATTCAAAGGAGACAAGCTTGTTCTTTCTGAAGATTACAAGCAGAAAATAAATAATGGAGTTAATTGGTTTCCTTGTATGAAAAAGGATATAAGAAATGCCGTGATCTGGTGCAATGATGATGTAATCTGTTCTTCAGTCTCAAAAATTCCCACTAATGAAATTCATGCTACATTAACAAATTTTAAATAATTTTATTAATATGTAACAATAAATAATGAAAATCTTAAATGTTTTATCAATAATCATATTATCGACAATACTAACGAGTTGCAGCTGTAATAAAGATAAAACACAAACAACGCCTAATACTCAAAAACAACAAACAGAAACAACTCAATCATCAGATTCAAAAGTATACAAAATTCAGTCGGTTGAAAAATCAAGTGGAGAAAATATTGCTCCCAATTTTACATGGGATGAAAATGGTACAACAAAATCATTAAGTGATTTTAAGGGTAAAATAGTCCTTTTAAATCTCTGGGCTTCTTGGTGCCCGCCTTGCATAAAAGAAATGCCTGCTCTTTCTGAAATTTCTGAGGAATTAAAAGATAAAGATTTTCAAATGATCGGTTTGAATGTTTTTGAAAGAACACCCGGTAAAGCAGAAAGTTTTATAAATGCTAATCCCGTATCTTATACTATAGTTGAAGGCAATGAAGAAGTGGTTGCAGCTTTTTCAGAAGCTATTAAGAGTTCTATTGAAGCTATACCAACAACATTTATTATTAATAGAGATGGCAAGATTGAAGAAACAATCGTTGGAGGGAGAGATAAAGAAACATTTTTGAAATCAATTAATAAATATTTAAATTAGTTCAAAACAAAAATAAGAATTTTTATACTCAAGATAGTTTATTATGATTCATAGAAAGCTTTCTTGAGTTTTTCTTTTATAGATAAACACGTATTGATACGACATCATAAAAAACTAGGGCTTTTAGGATCTACCGGTTCTATAGGCTGCAATACAATTAAGGTAATTAAAAACCTTAATGATAATGATTACAACATTGATGTTATTTTTCTCACAACAAATAAAAGAATCGATATACTCGCTGAACAAGTGTCCGTATTAAATCCTCAGTCTGTTTTTATTCAAGACCAGAAAAAATCTGAAGAGTTTAAATCTAATTACCATTTCAGAGATTTAGAAATACTCAGCGGTGATGATGAACTTCTTGACCTTATAAAAAGAGACAATTATGAAGTATTATTAAGTTCAGTTGTTGGATTTTCAGGATTAAAGCCAACAATAGAAGCAATTAAGTCAGGGAAAAAAATTGCACTCGCTAACAAAGAAACTTTAGTAGTAGCAGGCAGCCTGGTAAATAAGCTTTTAAAAGAATTTAATACAGAATTAATTCCTATCGACAGTGAACACTCTGCAATATTGCAGTGTATTAAAGGAGAAGATAACGATTCGGTTTCAAAAATCATACTAACTGCTTCAGGGGGACCGTTTAGAAATAAGACAATCAAAGAAATAAGAAATTCTTCAGTATCAGATGCACTTGCTCACCCAAATTGGAACATGGGAAATAAAATTACCATTGACTCTGCAACTTTGATGAATAAAGGCTTAGAAGTCATTGAAGCAAAATGGCTGTTTGATATTGACGTTAAGAATATTGATGTTATTATACACCCTCAATCCATAATACACTCAATGGTAGAGTTCATCGATGGTTCTGTAAAAGCACAGTTAGGAATTCCCGATATGAAAATACCGATACAATACGCAATAACATATCCTGAAAGAATATCTTCTGGATTCCCGAGGGTAGATTTTAATGAATTTAATGATCTTACATTTGAAAAACCTGATTTTGAAAAATTCGAATGCCTTGACCTTGCATTTGGAACTCTTAAGGAAGATGGTACATATCCCGTTGTTCTGAACGCAGCGAATGAAGTAGCAGTAGACTTATTCTTGAATAATAAAATAGGTTTCTTAGACATACCAACTCTTATAAAAAGAAGTCTTGATAATCATAAAAGTGTTAAAAACTTCGAACTTGAACATATATTCGAGATAGACCGTATAACAAGAAAAGAAATTTTGAATAACTGATTTATATAATTAATACTTGTCAAAAAAAAGTACTTCGATATTCTTATTGTTTTTGTATGTAAAAGTGTTTAATATTATTAGATGGAGTTAATAAGTACAATATTTTATTTCCTGATAGTAATAGGAATTCTCGTATTCATTCATGAATTCGGGCATTTCATTGCTGCAAGAGCTTGTGGAATGAGAGCTGAGGTTTTTGCGCTTGGTATAGGATTCAGACTTTTCGGTTATAACAAAAAAACTGGATTTACCTTTGGAAAATTACCAGCTGACCTGGAATTAGGTGAAGTTACCGATTACAGAGTATGTGCCTTTCCGATTGGAGGTTATGTTAAAATAGCAGGTATGATTGACGAAAGCATGGACAAGAAATTCGTTGAAAAAGAACCTAAGCCATGGGAATACAGGTCTAAACCTGTTTGGAAAAGAATGATCGTGATAACAGCTGGAGTTGCTATGAATATTTTCCTCGCCTTCGCAATTTTTTACGCTCTCACTTTAATGAAAGGTAAAAACCTTACAGACACAACAACTATAGGGTACGTATCAAAAAATTCTATTGCTTACCAATCAGGAATACTCGAAGGTGATGAGATTGTCTCTATTAACAATAATGAAGTAAAATACTGGGAAGACATTCAGAACCAACTTTATATTGATAACTTAGGTGAATCACTTACACTTAATATTAATAGAGCCAGTGAAAATATTATAATTAAAATTCCAAAGGATGAAGTTGGTATTCTTGCTAATAAAAACTTTGGCATATATCCTTCAAAAATAATACCTCACATTAATAGCGTTCTTCAAGGAAAGCCTGCTAAAACTATAGGAATTCAGAAAGGTGACATAATTTCAGGTTTTGCAGGTAAAGAGATTGTGCATTCACAACAGCTAATCGACTTAATAAAAGTAAATACTAACAAAGAAACTGAAATCGAATGGTTACGCGATGGAAACGAAATGTCAGCGACTATTACACCATCTGCCGATTCAACGATTGGTATAGAAATATCCAGCCAATACGAAGGTCCTATTGAAAAAACAACATACAACATAATAACTGCCTTCCCTAAAGCCTTCGATGATATGTTCTATTATGGTGGAGAAGTTTTTTTCAAAGTCATCGCAAAGATTGTAACAGGGGAAATTCCGTTTAAAAAAGCAATCGGAGGACCCGTAAAAATAGCACAGGCATCTGCACAATCAGCCGAGGGTGGATTCTTTACGTTTATTGGATTCCTTGCTTTACTTTCAATGTCCCTGGCAATAATCAATATACTTCCCTTCCCTGCACTGGATGGAGGTCACTTCTTATTATTGCTTTATGAAGGAGTTGTTAGGAAACCGGTTCCTTACAAAGTACAGATAGTATTACAGAATGTGGGTTTTATATTGTTGCTCGCATTTATGCTATATGTTATATACAACGATATTATTTCAATTAAGTAATTCTTAACTTGAAATCGATTTATTATTCAAGTATATTATTTGGAATTAATTTCAGTTTTTAACCACGGAAGGGTGGGTGAGCGGCTGAAACCAACGGTTTGCTAAACCGTCAAGTCTTGTAAAGAGGCTTCGAGAGTTCGAATCTCTCCCCTTCCGCTAAGTTAAAAATAAGTATAATTCAGGTCTCTCACTTTGAGAGACTTTTCTGCTATTGGTTCGGATTTTATTCATCTAACATTAACCATGGACTTAGAGTGAGCATCTAAAACCAATCCGCATAAGGCAGACTAAACCCGTCAAGTCTTGTAAAGAGGTTTCGAGAGTTCTGCCAAAGGCATCCCTTCGGGAGAATCTCTCCCCTTCCGCAAACTAAAAACAATGAGTATTATCCAGGTCTCTCACTTTGAGAGACTTTTCTGCTATTGGTTTCGTATTTTATTCATCTAACATTAACCATGGACTTAGAGTGAGCATCTGAAACCAATCCGCCTAAGGCGGACTAAACCGTCAAGTCTTGTAAAGAGGCTTCGAGAGTTCTGCCAAAGGCATCCCTTCGGGAGAATCTCTCCCCTTCCGCTCATTTCTGAAAAGTTTAATAAAAAAGTCTCTCAATGCGAGAGACTTTTTTATTTTTCTTTCAACCGATAAAATACACTAAAGATAATCCTACTTTATTAACAACAATTTCTTTGTATCTGTATAATATTTCCCTTCAATTGACATATATTGTATAGTGTAAAAATAAACTCCAGAATTCAAATTACTTCCATCGAATTCAACCTCATAAAGACCTCTACTCAATTGCTCATTGACAAGATTAGTAATCTCCTGTCCTAAAGAGTTATATACTTTTAAGAAAACAGAACCATTCCCCGGGATCGAGAAATTAATCTTTGTAGAAGGATTGAATGGATTCGGATAGTTCTGCGATAAATGGAAATCACTAACAGATGTCGTACTTATATTTTTAATTGCTGTTACTCCCTGCCAGTTAGTTGATATCCTGATACCATCAATTATTAAACTTGGTCTGCTTGATGCACTTCCATTCCTCATTGCTACTGTTCCAGCATCAGAAAGGTCAGAACCATCTATACTTGGTCCAAGGTCAGGAGTAGTTGGTTCAGTCGATGGAACCGTACCGCTGACAATATACATAACAACGACGTCATCATCCGCGGAAGGATTGAATGTGTATTTAGCAATTAATAAATAAATTGTATTATAGTTGTATGTTGCGGTAGTATATAGAATATTACCACTGCTCCCCTTTCTCAAACCAAACAAAACATTACCCGAGCCATCATCTTTTACAAATACTCTACATCTGTAAGTATAACCCATAGTGGTCGGTCCGATATGATAGAAATAATCACCACCTGTAGTCGCATATTGAATTTTAACCATAAAAGCTGAATATACCGAGCCCGAAGTCTGTTCAGGGAAATTTTTACTTACGTCTTCATACATATTAGAATCCAGCAAACAAGCATTTCCAATTCCCGAAGACGGATAACCTGTGTATGTCAATCCGGGTGACACAACAAGTGGCTGTAATCCATAACTGCTATGCGTAATCCATCCATGCATTTGAACACTATCCCCAGCAGGATAATCAAAGTTT
>JADHVP010000087.1 GCA_016783945.1 Ignavibacteria bacterium | reverse complement strand
ATCAATTTAAGAATTGAATTCAAAAAAGTCAAGAGTAAAATTAATTAATTAATTTTTTTTAGAGAATTTGTATCAATTTTAAAAAAAATGAAGGGATTTTAAGAATTGTGTTAAAATTTTCTTTTAAAGAAAAGAGGTGACCTCTTTAAGTAAGAAATCACCCCTTAATTAAAAGGAATAAAAGTTTTCAATGTTTACTTGATTAGCATCATTTTCTGTGTTTCGACAAAATCAGCGGTTTCAATTCTGTAAAAATAAACTCCACTTGTGAATCCATCTGCATTCCAAACTGCTTCGTAAGAGCCTGGAGCAAGATCCTTATTCACTAAATCTTCTACTTCCCTGCCGAGTGCATCATAAACTGTAAGGTTTACAAATCCACCTTTGGGAATATCAAATTTAATTTTTGTAGAAGGATTGAACGGATTCGGATAATTATTGTAGAGCTTAAATTCTGCTGGTATTTCACTGCTCGTTTGTGTAATACCAGTTACAACAGTTGTAAAGAACCAAATCGAAGAATAAGAACTGGTGCCCATACCGCTTCTTGCATTTACTCTCCAGAAATATACAGTAGCAATGTTAAGTATGCCACTTGGTACTGTATACTGATTTGGTACTATACCGGATACATCGACTAAAGTTGTATTAAAATTAGGATCATCAGTGAGCTGCACTCTATAATCAAATGCATTCGGAATATCAATCCACTCAAGAGTCGGTGTTACAGAAACTTCGAGTGAATTGTTTGGAGGAGAAACCAATGTAGGAGCAACAGGTATGCTACCCCATTTAGCAACTCTGTTTGCGGAAACTCCACCGGCGTTTGTAAACCAACCACCTGCAATTAGATTTGCATCAAATTCACTTAGTGCTCTTACTGAACCGTTCGTATTACCAAGTCCGGCAAAAGTTGAACCAGTCCACCTGGCAATGTTTGAAATTGAACTACCACCAGCTTGAGTGAATAAACCAGCTACGAAAATATCACCAAGGTAAGTACCTAATGCATATACAGTCCCGTTTGTTCCACCGCCGAATTCAGACCAGCCTGATCCTGTCCAAACTGCAATTCTTTTTGTGGTTGCATAACCGGAAGTTGTAAAAGTACCTCCTGCATAAAGAGTACTATCATGTACAAGTAAATCGTACACCAAGCCATTTCCGAATCCGGAACCCATAGTAAACCAGTTGCTGCCATCCCATCTGGCAATCCTGTTTACAGGAACTCCACCAACTGTAGAAAAAGAACCTCCTACAATTAAATTATTCCCGAAATCGGTCAAGGCATAAACGGAGCTATTGGTACCGCTTCCGAGAGCTGACCATGCACCGTTCCACTTGGCAATTCTGTTTACTGTAATACCACCGGCAGTAGTAAAATTACCTCCTACGTATAAGGCATTACCAAAAACATGTAAAGAATAAGCAGAACTGTTTAAGCCCAATCCTAGAGCAGACCAGGAAGTTCCATTCCATTTCGCAATACGGTTTGCCGTAACTCCTCCGGCATTTGTAAACGTTCCTACAGCATATAATTCATTATTAAATATTGCAAGATCCCTTACAGTTCCGTTCATTCCTGTTCCCAATGTTGACCAGGAAGTACCATTCCATTTGGCAATACGGTTACCGGGGCTAGAAAATTCACCACCTACGATTAAATCACCGTCAAAAACTATGACTGCCCATACAGTCGAGTTAGTTCCGCTGCCTAAAGCAGCGAAATTTTGTGCTTCTGAATTGTTGAAACTTGCCAGTATAAGAAATGACATAAAAAAACTAATTAAGCCAATTTTCTTTCCAAAGCAGTCTATTAAATGTTTCATCATTCCCCCTTACGCATAAGCGTAATTTAGTTTTGAAATTAAGTTTAAATAAGAAAAAATGAAAATAAAAAAATAAGAATTTTCATAATATTAAATACAAAGAACAAATTCGAATTTCAAAATGATAGTATATAGACTATTATATATAATCTCCATATTATCTTTTAATATTAAATAATTAACTTGTTACTTTAATCAATTTGCTTAATCTCATATCATCATTTAAAAGATTCATTCTACTCATATTATATAATATCTTGATATTACAGATACTTTATTTAAATCATTTACTAAAAATATATTACTATAATACAAAGTTAATCTTTTCTATTTTAAGTTTAAGTTATAGTCTTTGTTGTTATCTTATAATAATTCCTATAAGTAAAAATCAATAGAGTGCAATTATTATACCAAACAATATATTTTATGTATATTTAATTAATAGTTATACAAAATTCCTAAAGAAAAATGTTAGGAGCAACATTTAATTAACTGTCATACTAAGATAATAAATTTACTCTCTAAACTACATTTCATTTATTCATATCCTTACATACACTTGAATTTCCTCTTCTAATTCCATCGAAATATCATTAGAGAAAAATGTTACTCTTACTTAAGATGATTTAACTTACCTGCATAAATACACAAAATTTTTCATTTACCATTCACTTAATTCTTACCAAGGCTTACCCGATTTTAATGGACTGTTCTGTTCAAGTCGTTTCTCCTTAAAGCTTTCTAAAATAAGAATAAATCTTCCTATTTTCACTCACAAATTTTATTGTGAATAATAGTTATATTTAAAATGTATAATAAATAATTCAAAAAGAAAAGAGTATAAATTATTTTATTTTATTGAAGAAATTTTACGATCTTGGGTGAAATGACTTATGAACTTCGATTAAATATTCTTTATCGATGTGTGTATAGATTTGTGTTGTAGAAATATCCGAATGGCCAAGCATCTCCTGTATAATTCTAATATCAGCACCTCCTTCAAGAAGATGTGTTGCAAATGAATGACGGAGTGTATGAGGATGAATCTCTTTATCAATTTTAGCTTGCTTGCAATACTTCCTGACAATATCCCAAATTGCCATCCTCGATAATTTGCTTCCCCTGAAGTTAAGGAATAGATAATTTTCAGAGCGGGCATTTTTAAGTAACTCCCTGCTTTCTTTTATATACTTCGTTATGTATTTCAAAGCAGACCTGCCTATTGGAACTATCCTTTCCTTTGAACCTTTACCAATTACTCTGACAAACCCTTCTTCGAAAAATATACTTGAAATTTCAAGATTAATCAGCTCGCTTACCCTTAAGCCTGACGCATACATTGTTTCGAGAATTGCCTTATCTCTTAATCCAAGCCTGTCTTTCACGTCCGGAATTTCCAGCATTTCTTCAATTTCATTTATTGAAAGAACAGTAGGCAAGATCCTTGACGTTTTGGGTGTATCTATATTTTCAAATGGATTATTTTTTATAACATTCTCAGACAGGAGAAAATTAAAAAAGGATTTCAGAGAAGATATAAATCTGTTGATAGATTTTTCAGAATATTTATTTCCTCTTTTCGTCTCAGCTTTTCTCAGATAACCAATATAATCCGAAACGATTTTTTCATCAATTTTCTTTATTGAATCCACCAACTTTACATCGTTAACATATGCAAAGAATCTATCCAGATCAAAATTGTATGATTGTATTGAGTTTTCGGAAAGAGATTTTTCGGTTCTGAGGAAGTTGTTGAATAATTTCTTTTGAAGTTCAAAATCACTCATAGAAAAATCCAGTTAATAAAAAAACAAAATGAGTTATGAAAGAAATTATTTTAGGATTCTTTTTCTTTAGCTTCTTCATAATCCTCAGGATATTTTATTCTCTGATGATGTATTCCAACCAGGATTTTTAAGAAGCTTTGTTTAATCTTAGTCAAATCTTTTAAAGTCAGATCACATTCGTCAAGCTCACCTTCCATAAACCTTTTCTTAATAATTTCATCTATTTTATCCTCAAGCTTTTTGGGAGTCGGGCTTTCTATAACCCTTGTCGAAGCTTCAATTGTATCGGCAAGCATAACTATACCTGTTTCTTTTGTCTGAGGTTTAGGCCCGGGGTATCTATAAGTATAATCCCGAACATTTTCCTTATCTTCATCAACCTGGGATTTTGCTTTACTATAAAAATACAATACAAGTGTATTCCCATGATGCATTGGTATAAAATCTATAACTTCCTGGGGAAGCCTATATTTTTTTGCCAATTCAATTCCTTCTTTAACATGCGAGATAATAATTTTCGCACTCATATTAGGATTTAAAGTTTCATGCCTGCTTTGTTGTTCAAGCTGGTTCTCAATAAAAAACTCCGGCTTTACTATTTTTCCAATATCATGGTAATAACTTCCTACACGTGCAAGGACACTGTTTGCTTTAATTGATTCAGCAGCAGTTGATGAAAGATTACCCATGACGATACTGTGATGAAATGTTCCCGGTGCTTTCGTTGATAGTTCCTTCAAAAGAGGATGGTTAAAATCAGTTAGCTCAAGTAAAGTTATATCTGTTGTTATTCTGAAAACCTTTTCATAAAAAATCAAGAAACCAAATGCAATAATCGGGGACATGATTGAATTAATACCACCAAATAGCAATTGTGTTAAAACTTCCTCGGTCCCTTCTGTCCTGTCCAAACCAATTGCCAATATCGAAACGGAATATCCTGCAAGTATAAAGAAAAACGAACGGAAAATATGTGAACGATTCTTAATATCCCTTACACAAAAAAGTGCTAACACAGAACCACAGAAAGAAATGAAAGCTATGGTATAATCCCCTCCCCTGACAGCAGCAACTAAAAAGCATATTATTACTGTCGTATAAAACGCGAGACGTGAATCGAAAATAATTGTTAACAGGATTGCTGCAACAGGAACAAATATAAGCAACTCAACAGGATAATCAACTTTTAATTTCAGGCTAACAAAAGCAATGAAACATTGTATCAGAATAATTGATGATATTAATGCCAGCTTCAGATTATCGTAATATACCCTCTTCCTGATATAATAAAAGAATAAAGTTAAAAGCGTTAATAATATAACGATTGTTAATATTTTCCCAACGTACTGCAGGAAGTAATCCTGTACACCTATCTTTTCCAGCCTGATTTTTTTATAAGAATCCAGTTTTAATTTAGTGGCTTCGGTAATTGGGTCGTGCTTGCTTATTATTCTTTCATTTTCACGGACTATTCCAACAGTTTTTGTTATCTGTGCTACACGGTTTTTTATTTCAAGATTAGTTAAAGCTACATCATAGTAGAGATTCTCTTTTATGAAAGCATTAGAAACATCGAAGATAATCGATTGCAGCACCGAATCCTGGATTAATGGAACGAATCGATTTCTTATTAACCGCATTATCTCACTCCTGTCACGAACCTTATCAACTTCTTCAACATCCTGGAGTTTTTGATTTTCGCGTTTTATTGAAATTTTCCCGGAAGTTATTTTTGATTTATCTATGTTGATTATTTTATTCCGGCTTAACTCACTTATGTTCTGTGCCATAAGCGACTTTAAGGAAGGATATGATATGTTAACCACTCCCCCCATATCATTCTTATAAAAACTATATAACCGTGACCATTGTTCGTCATTTAATTGAACCTTGAGTGTATTTTTGCCTTCATTTAAAACTTCTGAATCAATACCTCCTCCATCTTTTTCCTCGAGGTCACTTGCTTCATTAAGTACTTCATCAATACTCTTAAAAAACACGAATAAAGAATCATCAATGTTTCCAGCAGCTTTTAATTCCATAAATACAGGAGCAACATTTTCCATCACTTCTTTCTTCTCTTGCTCATAAATCTTATCATTTTTATAAATTGGGAAAGGAAACGGAGCTATTAAATCCTCGTTAGACCAAATCGTTCCGATTTCGTATTCGGTATCAATTGTTTTATAACTTGGTAAAAGAAGAATTACAATTACAACAGTAATTATTCCTATTAATATTTTGACATAGATATTTGTCTTCAGGTCAATATCCGTCGTATAATCGTTTCCTTTAAAAATATTTCTAAAAAAATTGTTCTTCATTAAATACTGCTTCTATACTTTACATAATTAATTAGTTCTTATAGCTCGTTAATTGTTTTTAAATATTCTTCCCTTTTTTTAGGAAAAATATTATAATTGATTTCAAATAAGATTTTAGACATTCTTAAATATGTGATTAAATAATCAGCGGATTAATATAGATAAGCAACTTTTGAAAATAAAGTTATTCTTTCTAACCAATTAATATTTGCTATTAAATACAAAAACTCCATAACATCAAGCGAGACTATAGTTCACATTAGAACACTTATGAAAATCATCTTAACATATTCTTTCTTAATTCTTATATTTTTTTCAACACATCTCACCTACGCAAATCATTCAGACAATAATTATTTTAGCAAAGATCCAATCGACCAGGAGATTCTTCAAGGTCTATCAAATATATATAATCTTCAATTCGAAGAAGCAGAACGTAAGTTTAATCAATTACAAAAATCATACCCAAAAGATGTAAAGAGCTTTTTCTATGAATCCCAGGTACAATTTTATAAGGCATTAATGCTGAGGGATGATTTGAATTATGAAAAATTCCTCGACCTCTCGAACAATGTTATCAATAAATGCGAAGATATACTTGATGAAGATGAAAACAACACAGAAGCTCTTTATTACAAAGGCATCTCATACAGTTACCGCTCACTGATTATGATAAGTCTAAACAAGAGTCTTTTTAAAGCAGCATTAAACGGTAACAGCGGATACAGGATTTTGAAAGACATCATCGAGGAAAATCCAAATTATTATGATGCTTACATGGGTCTTGGATTATACAAAATTGCAATCGGGTATGTACCCGGTAAATTCAGATGGATTCTCTCTATACTTGGATTCGACGGCAGCATAAAAGAAGGGATAAATTATCTACACCTCTCTATGGACAAAGGCAAATTCACGAAAGTCGATTCAAGAGTTTTTTTGTCGATTTTTTCAATGAGAGAAAAAGAGGAGAAAAATCCTGAATCAGTCCAGCTAATGAAGCCCTTAACAATTCAGTATCCCAAAAGTCCCGTGTTCAAGATTATGTATGCAGGTTTCTTACAGCAGATAGGAAAAGTCGATGAGTCTTTCCCTCTGTTATACGAAGCACTGAAGCTGAATGTAAACTCTATGCAAGATGAAATTAATAAAGGCGCGTATGCACTGCTAGGGTATGGTTATTTTAGAAAGAACAATTTCATTAAAACCATTGAGTCTTTTGAAGAGTACCTGAAATACGTTAATGATGAAGAAAAATATAATGTGATTTTATTTACGCTGGGCTCCTGCTATGAAATAACAGGAAGGAGAAAAAAAGGAATACAATATTACAATTCCGTTAGAGAGAAGTTCATCGACGATAGAGACGGTGAAGGTGAAAAGTTTTTTTACAGGTATGCAAAGGAAAACATTAATGACCCGATAAGCGAATATGATTCTATGATGGTTGTTGGAATGAATCTACGGGAATCGAACCATTTAGATGAATCATTAAATCATTTTCTGAACTTTCTCAGTTCAGACCTACCTAAGAAATTCAGCACGGATGATGATAAGGTCACATTGTACTATGAACTCGGGAACACATATCTCTATATGGGAAACAATGACAAAGCTATAGAATATTTTGATAAGTGTGTTGATCTAAATCCCCGTAGAGAAACTTGGATTGTCCCTCACTCTTATTTTGAGCTTGGCAAGATTTATACAAGACTCGGTAATAAAGAAAAAGCCGAAGAGATGTTCGATAGGATTGATGATTACAGCGATTATGACATGGAATCTCTCCTCGACATGCGTGTGATAAGTTTTAAGGAGAGGATGTGAAAATATTAAAATTGCTTTATATCTAACGAATACTTAAGTTTTTCATCCAGTATTGTCATCAAATCAAGTGAAACACTTCCGAGTTCTCCAGTCAATAATTTCTTTTCGATTGTCAGCAGTTTATTCATTCTAAAAACGGAAGTAACTTTTAATCCACTATTCTTAAAATGTATATCTGAATCTTTAAGAAGGAAATCTGTTTTATTAAATATGTTTGAGGTTTGAGAAGAAATAAATGCAACAATGACGTCATCAGTTTTCAAGTCATCATTTGAAACAATCAATGCAGGTCTTCTTTTAACAGTTTTAAGGTCAGTAAAAGGAAATAGTGTAAGTACAATTGTTCCTCTTTTCATTTTCATTTATATTTTACTTTCAGATCATTGTCGGTATAAATATCTTCTGCTTCATCGTGGAGAAAATTATACGACTTTGATTTTTCTGCTACTTTATAAATTTCATTGTAATCATAATCTTCATCAAGAAAAGTAACGATAACCTCCCTGGGTTCATTTATTTTTATATGTTTGCTTAATTTTAGTTTCTTTCCGTCGTATGTGCCCTTAATACTTATCATATGAATTGTTTAATATAATTTAACAAAATGTAATAACACAAAAAACGAAAAAGGTAAAAATAATATTTCTCATATCTCATTTGTGTGTTGCGTTAGGTCTTCCTGACCTGACGCCTGCCTGCCGCAGGCAGGTATCAGATGATAATATCTGACACAACACTAAAAAGCCGAAGAGATGTTCGATAGGATTGATGATTACAGCGATTATGACATGGAATCTCTCCTCGACATGCGTGTGATAAGTTTTAAAGAAAGAATGTGATTCGTAGAGACGCAACATCTTGCGTCTCAATTACTCAATTACAATCCACATAACTTATTCATTAAACCCCCGGCTTCTCATCTCCATACCCTATCCTGTACTGCGTCTTTGTCTCGACATCTTTTTCAAACTCCTTCAAAACCATATCATATTCATAAGGCACCTTAAACTCCGCAAGCACTGCTTCCACTGCCTGCTTTGGGTCGAAGCCCGTCCCGTTGCAGTAATGCATAAAGACCTGGCATCCGACTCCTACTCTCGAGTCAATTATCTTCTGCTCTTCCCTGTTAAAACTAAATTTCACATGATTTTCATCTCTCGGTGTTATTATATCATCCCCCTTGCTAACCATATCGCCCGTTACTGTTAAAAGTCTTGCTTCCCATTTGTGCAAAAAGAAAAAGCTAAAAGGTATTCCATCACCGATACGGTGAAGCCACTTCTGAATTTTTCTATCGGATTGCCATTCACCTTCGGCGTATGTTAGCTCGCTGTCTGCAATTTTAATGAAGCTGAACTCTACTCCGAAAAGCAGGAGCTCTATCCATTTCCTGTTATGCTCTGCAACTCCAATCAATTCCCCCCACATCGTGTTATCTTTCGAATCTGCAACCTCTGGCGGAATCCTGATTACAAGATTCTTACCCTTTGCACTCTCAACCGTTTCGAAAACTCCCTTGTACTTTTGCATAAGAGCCGGAAACTTCTTATGCTCCTTTGGTATTAAAAAATTTGTCTTTTGCATTTGTATGTAAATTATTTTTATAGTTGCGTTTGTAGTGCTGCTTGCCTGCCAAAGTTTTTTGGCGGGTCATTACACGTTTCTACTTCTTTAACTTTACCTGGCAACCTGACTTTAGGCAGGTGACAGGTGGCTAGCTGACGCTTTTCAGGTGACAGGCCGCTTGCGGTAAACCTGTCCCGATTCATCGTAAAACATTTTGCGTATCTCCCTAATCAATTATTCTTTTGGTGCTTTTCCATCTAATCTTGCTCTGTGTACACGTCCTTCTTTAAGCTCTTCATTAAATGCTTTTTCTACTTTTGAATAGTCATATGCTGCATTAAACTCAGCAAGCATCGCTTCTATCGCTTGTTTTGGGTCAAACCCTGTTCCGCGGCAATAATGCATAAATAATGTGCACGCTTGTCCTAATCTCTGGTTTATAAGGCTATGCTCTTCTTTTGAAGTTTTAATCATTCCCCGTCCGTCTTCCGTTATAAGCTCTGGTGTTTTATTAATCATAATATCCCCGGTTAATGTCGCAAAACGTGCTTCCCATTCTCTTATAAAAAATAAAGTGAATGGAAGCGATTCCCCCAATTTTCTCAGCCACATAGCGATTTTTTCGTTGGTAAAATAATCTTCGACACCGTAATAAAGCTTGCTGTCTTTTATTTGTTGTATTTTGAAATTGATTGTAAATAAAATTAATTCGATCCAATCCTTGTTATGCTCTGCTATTAATATAATCTCGTTTAACATCAACGTTTGTTTTGACTCAATTACATCCGGGGATATTATAAGGTTTAATACTTTTAGATTATTTGCCTTATACTTTTCAAAGAGCGGTTTACATCTCTTCATCATATCTTCATATTCCGGATTTGTTTTCGGTATGAAATAATTTTCTTTTATCATAATCTGTTTTTTTTCGTAACACTAAAGACCTTGTCTTGTTGTGTCAGGTCTTCTTGACCTTACACATATCAGATGATAACATCGGACACAATAATTACAATACAAATAATTTATAAATAACTTTTTATTACAATCTCCTATAAAGAGCAACTAACTTTTACTATGCAACTTTATAACAACACAAATACCAAGCAGTTTAAAGAGGTCTGCTTGGAAAACTTGTTAGGGATTCTATATTGAGAATTCGTGATACACTCTATCGAATATTTCCAAACAATATCGATCAGTTAATCCAGCAACGAAATCGATTATAGAAATTAATCTAAGAATTTGTTGAGATTTTTCTTTTACGATGTCGTCTTTGATTTTTGAAACTATATATGAATCCCATGTTTCAATTTCCTCATACTTTCTATGAATATTATCTGACAGGCTTTGGGATTTATAATCATCAGAATAGAATTTTTTATAATGATCAATAGATAATGTCTCTTCTTCTACCCTCTTTTTCGATGAGTCATCTTCAAACTGCATATTAAACTGTAAATCCTGTCCTGCTTTGAATCTTGGCCAGATATGGTTAAAAACTGTAGAAACTAAAGCTTCAGCTATTGAATCGCGACCTACAAACCATGATTCTCTTTTAATAATGACTTCTCTAATAAATTTCTCATATAACAAAATGAATTTACACCAATCTTTAGTGGGAATAATAGGATATTGTTTTGCTTTAGAAGGATTGTCTACATCATTTGTATCAATAAT
>JADHVP010000086.1 GCA_016783945.1 Ignavibacteria bacterium | reverse complement strand
CCATGAGATGGTTGTTATAAACTATAAGCGCATAAACAGAACCATTGTCCATTCCATTATCTATCGGGAACCAATTTACTCCGTTCCATCTTGCGATTTTATTTATTGATGCACCCCCGATTGATAAAAAACTTCCACCGACGATCAGGTCGCCATTGTAAACAGTCAAAGCTCTTACGTCATCGTCTGTTCCTAATCCGATGTTTGACCATGCATTCCCATCCCACATTGCTAATCTTGATGCACTAATACCTCCGATAGATGTAAAATTACCGCCAACAACGAGCTTATTATTGTAAACCGTGAGAGCATATATCAAATCATTTGCTCCAAGACCTATGTTAGACCAATTCGAACCATCCCACATTGCTATTCTGTTTGTGGTCTGACCGCCCGCGGTTGTGAAATCACCTGCAACTATTAATTTGTTGTTGTATACTGTCATGGCAAGAACAGTACCGTTAGTGCCTGAACCCAAAGTGTCCCAGCTTGTTCCAGTCCATTTTGCAATTCTGCTAGCGGGTTGACCTCCAGCTAAAAGAAAAGCTCCACCGATAATTATTTTGTTATAGTAAGTAGTAATTGCGAATACGGTGTTATTAACTCCTCCACTCATTTTTCTCCACGATTGAGCGAAAGAATTATTATCAGGTGTGATTATGGCTAAAGAAAGAAAGAGGGATAGAATTATAGATAAACCGAGTTTTTTTGTAAATATTTTCATGTTGTCTCCTATGCTGAAGAAATCAATAGATAGTAGTTATAATACTATTTATTATTAATTATGTCAGTTATTATACTACAGTAATTTAAAAGAATATTTAATAAATGTCAACCTAAAAAATTTAATCTCAACGAAAATAGATTAGTGGATTCAATCAAATTCCACTAAAAAATGATTATTATGTTATCTTATTTATAAGCTAATAAATTTTCTAAGTCAAAAAAATGAATTAATTTAGTATAAGTTTAATGACAGCTTTTTAGAATTTTATAGTGCATAAAAACTTGTAATCATTATACAATCTTAATGTTAGTATTTTTAATATATTGATAATACATTACACAATAAATTAATTCAACAAACTTTTCAATAAATATTTTGAAATGAATACTTATATGTTGTAAATTGTTATTTAAAGTTTAATAATCTATTTTTGGGAATTTGAAACGATTTTTAAACAGCAATCAGTTGAAGTCAAAGAATTATTCATTGTTGTTAAACTTTGAAAATATGTTATATAGATTATGTCATTGAAATCGGAATATAAAGCTTCTTTAAAAAGTGTTGAAGCTGAAGAAATCCTCGACCTGATAATATTCAGACCTATATCTTTTCTTATTGTAAAGCTTATTTATAATACAAACATCACCCCAAACCAGGTTTCTATTGCAGCTATGTTATTCGGTATAGTCTCCGGGATATTTTATTCATTTTCTACTTATGGGTTTTTTATTATTGCTGCATCATGTTTTTTTATGTGTAACACGCTGGATTGTGTAGATGGGCAGCTTGCACGATTAAAAAAGAACGGTACAAAAATTGGCAGAATTGTCGATGGTTTCATAGATTATATTTCATCGTTTTCGATATTCTTTGGTATTGCTTTAGCGTTAAGTATTTTGACAGGAGATATAATTTATTCTTGGCTTCTTACTTTAGCCGCGGGAGTTTCAAAAGCTTTTCAAAATATGTTTTTCGATCATTACAGAAATATGTATTTAACTTATGCTTATGGAAAAGCCACTGATGTTAACGTCGAGATAAAAGAATTCACGGATGAGAAAGAAAGATTAATGAAAGAGAAAGGTAAGATTATTGAAAAACTTTTAGTGAATATATATTTAAAGTATTCGATATTTCAAAGAAATTCTACAAGACATATCGAATTAAATGTTTCTCCCGAAGAGTATAAAAAACGAAATACTTTGCTGCTTAGAATGTGGAGTTGGATTGGTTCAACAACACACATGACACTTTTAATCGTTTTCACAGTTGCTTATAGGATTGAATGGTACTTAATAATAACAATTACGCTTGGAAATTTATTGTTTCTATTAATATGGCTGAGACAAAGGATGGTATTAAAGGAGCTGTCGAGAAAAGGTTAATTATTTATATTGTTATATTATGCAAGCGATAATTCTGGCAGCGGGACTCTCCAAAAGACTTAGACCTTTAACCGATAATTCCCCTAAATGTCTTCTTAATATCGGAAACAAAAACCTTTTACACAGAACAGTTTTGAACGTTCTTGATAATGGGATTCATGACTTTATAATTGTAACGGGATATAAAGAAGACATGATTAAAAATTATATCAACGAAAATTTTTCTCAGATTAACGTAGAGTTCATTACTAATTCCGATTATGCGAATAATAATAATTCATATTCATTATGGATGACAAAGCAGTTTGTAAGAGAGGATGTAATACTTCTGGATAGTGATATTCTGTTTGACAAGTTGATAATAGGTGATTTGATGAATTCAAGTTATGAGAATTGTTTAGCAGTTAATGTAACGGATAACTTAGATGAGGAACAGATTAAGATAATTACAGATGACAAATACAGAATACTTCATATTGGAAAACAGGTCAACATTGTTAAATCAATTGGTGAATCTATAGGAATTGAAAAGTTTTCTTTGTATTTTATGAAAGAGCTTTTTGCAATTTTAGACAGGAAAATTTTACAGGAGAATATTGTTAATGAGTTTTATGAAGTTTCCTTTCAGGAAATGATTGACAAAAAGAAAGATGGGAACAGTATGTATGCTATTGATGTTTCGAAATATGACTGTCTAGAAATTGATACAATTGAAGATTATGATAAAGCTCAGAAAATTTGCATCTAAATTATAAAATAAAATGAGTAATAGTTACAAAAGACCGAGTTTGTTCGGAGGGTTTAGTTTTTTTCCTCCTGTAATAAAATATCTGCTGATTTCAAATGTAGCAATATTTTTGTTGCAAAACTTTTTCTTTCAATCATTATGGATTGGAGACCAAAGTCTTTACGAGTTATTTTTTAAATATTTTGCACTCCAGCCAATTTTTACGAATGTCGCGGTAAAGTCACCTATCTTAGGACCGTTCCTGCCATGGCAGATTTTTACATATATGTTTATGCATGGGGGTTTTATGCATCTTTTCTTTAATATGTTTGCTTTGTGGATGTTTGGTCTTGAACTTGAAAACCTATGGGGTTCTAAAAAGTTTTTGTTCTACTATATGCTTTGTGGTGTTGGAGCAGCGTTTGCAAATCTTTTCATAGCACCTTTCTTTAGTACTGTTGCACCTACTATAGGGGCTTCCGGGTCCGTGTATGGAGTATTAGTTGCTTTTGGTTATCTCTTCCCAAACAGGTATATTTATATTTATTTTATGCTTCCTGTAAAAGCAAAATACTTGATAGTGTTATATATAGTTATAGAATTATTCTCCGTTGGTTCAGCAACAGGTATAGCGCATGTTGCTCACTTAGGCGGTGCTGTAGTAGGGATTGTTTATTTAATCATAACCAAAAGTAAAAGCGGTTTCAAATTTTTTAAAGATGCAACATCAGGTCAATCAAAATTCACTTCCTTTTATTCATCTTCGGGTAATCGTTTCGGAACAAAAAAGAAAACTTCTCCAGGTGAAATATTCACTAAAAAAGATATCTCGGATGCTGATTACAAGGATATTAAAGGACACGATTTTAAAAAAGAGATTGAAGAACAGGAAAAATACGCACAGGAGAAAATCGACGCTATACTGGACAAACTTAGTGCAAGTGGATACCAAAGTTTGACAGATGAGGAAAAACGTATACTATTCCAGGAAAGTAAAAAACTTAGATAACATACTTCTTCTTTGATTAATTCCGAATAAAATTGGCATTAATTGCTTTTATGATAGTAAATACTGTTTCGAAAAAATATTGCAACGATTTATCTTCATATTCAAGATTTGTAAGCAGAGTAGTAAACATAGCTGTCATTCCTCTGGGAGGTGACAATCCAATCCGTATACAATCGATGACAACTACAGATACGATGGATACAAAAGCCACAGTAGAGCAGTGCATACGTATATATAAAGCTGGAGCGGATTATGTTAGGATAACGGCACCGAGTATTAAAGAAGCTGAGAATCTCGCGAATATTAAGGAAGGATTGAAAGAGAAAGGTTATAGTAAACCACTAATTGCTGATATCCATTTCACTCCAAATGCTGCAGAAATTGCTGCAAGAATTGTCGAAAAGGTCAGGATAAATCCAGGTAATTATGCAGATAAGAAAAGGTTTGTTGTGAAAGAATATTCAGAAGAAGATTATACATCGGAATTAAATAGAATCAGAGAAAAGTTCACACCGCTTATAAAAATCTGCAAAGAATACGGAACAGCTTTACGTATTGGAACCAATCATGGTTCGCTTTCTGACAGGATAATGTCTCGTTATGGTGATACTACAATCGGGATGGTTGAATCTGCTCTTGAATTTGTTAGGATTTGTGAAGAGCTGAATTTCTATGACATAGTCCTTTCAATGAAAGCAAGCAATCCGAAAGTTATGGTACAAGCTAATAGGCTTCTTATGAATAAGATGATAGAGGAGGGAATGAATTATCCTATTCATCTTGGTGTTACCGAAGCAGGAGAAGGAGAAGACGGGAGGATTAAATCTTCTATCGGTATCGGCACTTTGCTTGAAGATGGTATTGGTGATACGATACGCGTTTCACTTACAGAAGAACCTGAAGCTGAGATACCCGTTGCTGTTAAACTTGTCAAACGCTATTCAAAAAGAACGCCGCATAAATCAATTCCAGCGATTATTGATTATCCGGTTAATCCATTCGCTTATTTAGAAAGAATTACTAACAAAGTTGGAAACATTGGTAATAATAATGTACCTGTAGTAGTTTTATCTCACGACGCTACAAATGTTAAAGGATGGAGTGAAAGCGATATTATTCCCGAATATCTGTATCTTGGCAATAGTAGTTATAGTCATTCAATACCACAAAATATAAAAAAGATTTATGACTATGACCAATGGTCATCACTCGATACGCAAGCTGATTGTTTGCCTCTATTGACTGCAGAACAGTATCTTAAAGGCTTTGTGAAATCTGATGAGATAAAATTTCTTTCACTTTTTATAGAAGATTTAGAAACAGAATTAATCGATAAGTTAGCAAGCGATGAAAATTGTGTTATCGTACTGAACACAGATAATACACACGCAATGGCTGAACTAAGGAGAGCGTTCGTTATTTTAATTGAAAACAATATAACTGTACCGGTCATTATTAAAAGATATTATAAAAATCTTGGCGAAGAAAAATTAATGTTGCACAGTTCTACGGATGTTGGAGGTTTGCTTATCGATGGATTAGGGGATGGAATATGGATTACCTCTGATAATGTTCCAATGGAAGATATAAACAAAATAAGTTTTGGCATACTTCAGGCTTCTGGTACGAGAATATCAAAGGCAGAATTCATATCCTGTCCTTCTTGCGGCAGGACACTTTTCGCTTTGCAGGAAACGACTGCGAAGATACGAGCGAGGACAAATCATTTAAAGGGAGTTAAAATTGCTATTATGGGATGCATTGTTAACGGACCGGGAGAGATGGCGGATGCGCATTACGGTTATGTAGGAAGCGGACCGGGGAAAATTTCACTTTATAAAGGTAAGGATGTAGTTAAGAAAAACATTGATACAGAAATTGCGGTTGATGAGTTGATAGATCTGATAAAGGAGAACGGTGATTGGGTAGAACCTTCGCATTAATTCAATATTATATTTATGTGTCAAAATTGCATTGTGTTTGTTTAGTATTATATGTACAATATTACTGTACAACTAATAAATATTTAAAATGCCAATTAATTTCAGCTATACACAAGCAAGAGCTAATTTAGCAAAATTATTAGATGAAGTTTCGCTCAATAAAGAAGTTGTAATTATAAACCGTAGAAACTCTGAGAATGTAGCCTTAGTATCAGAAAGTGAACTTTCAGGTCTTCTTGAAACAGCCCATCTCCTTCGTTCTCCTAAAAATGCCCAACGATTATTTAAGGCATTATTAAAGAGTCAAAGTAAAAATGGGAAACCTCAGTCTCTTGAGGAGTTAAAGCGAGAATTTGGTTTTGAAAAATAACGAAACTAAAAAATGGTTAAGTGTTTTTCATTCTGAATTCAGTGACGATCTTGCTTATTGGGTGAAAGTAGATCGAAAAATTGCACTTAGAGTTTTTGATATTATCGAATCAATTATAAGGAATCCTTTTAAAGGTATTGGTAAACCAGAGCCACTTCGTTTTTTAGGAGCAGGGGTTTGGTCAAGAAGATTAACTCAAGAACATCGAGTTGTTTATAAGGTTAGCAAGAATAGAATAGATTTTATTCTATGTAGATATCATTATTAATTATTTTTATTTTTTTGTTCTTATAATGTTTGCTAAAATCATTTATAAATAATTATAACATGAAAACAAAACAAGATTACTTAAAGGAAACAATTAAACATATAGACATCAAAAAGTATAACGTTGTCGATCTTGTAGATTCCTTTAAAGACATGGCATTCCAGGCGAGGAATCTTTATCAGGCGGCTGAGTATTATGAAATGATGATAAAAGACAAAAGCTGTTCTATCATTTTATGTCTTGCTGGCTCGTTGTTTTCTGCCGGCTTAAAAAATGTAGTTGTGGATATGATAAGGAGTAATATGGTTGATGTTATTGTTTCAACAGGGGCAATAATGGTCGACCAGGACTTTTTTGAAGGACTCGGGTTTAAGCATTACAAAGGATCGAAATTCGTTGATGATAATGAATTAAGAGAATTAATGATTGACAGGATTTATGATACTTATATTGACGAAGAAAATCTGAGAGAGTGCGACATGACGGTTGCAAAGATATGTGACAGTCTCGATAAAAGACCTTATTCTTCACGTGAGTTCATCTGGTACATGGGAGAGTATCTGTCAAAGTTCGGAAAGAATAAGGACAGTGTTGTACTTACTGCTTATGAAAACAATGTTCCTATCTTCGTGCCAGCATTTTCGGATTCATCAGCTGGGTTTGGATTTGTTCACCATCAATGGAATAATCCCGATTCGAATGCATCGATGGATTCGGCAAAAGATTTTCTTGAATTAACCAAGATTAAGCTTGAAGCGTACGAAACAGGTCTGTTTATGGTTGGCGGAGGAGTTCCAAAGAACTTTGCGCAGGATGTAGTAGTTGCAGCAGATATATTAGGAAAAGAAGTCCCAATGCATAAATATGCAATTCAGATAACTGTAGCCGATGAAAGAGATGGTGCGTTATCCGGGTCTACATTGAAGGAGGCGAGTTCTTGGGGTAAAGTAGATATGACTTATGAGCAAATGGTTTTTGCAGAAGCTACAATTGCAATGCCCTTAATAGCGGGCTATGCTTACCATAAAGGTAACTGGAAAAATAGAGAGAAGAGAGAGTTTTCCAAATTGTTTCAAAAATAAGTGTTGATTCTTAGTCCTTCTGAGTTTTAAGATTATTTAAACGCACTAATATCCGTTATATCTTCACCAATTATTAGTGTGTGCATTTCGTGAGTGCCTTCGTATGTTTTAACTGACTCGATGTTATTCATGTGCCGCATAATTGGGTATTCATCTAAAATACCGTTTGCCCCGAGAATCTCTCTTGCTATACTTGAAATTTCCTTCGCTATTTCACAATTATTTCTTTTTGCCATCGATACTTGTTGAGGTTTCATCTTTCCCGAATCTTTGAGTTTAGCAAGTTGATGTACCAACAGTTGAGCTTTTGTAATTTCGGTAAGCATATATACTAATTTTTCCTGTGTGATCTGGAAAGAAGCGATAGGTTTTCCAAACTGAATTCTTGTTTTAGAATAATTCAATGCTGAACAAAAACATTCCATTGCCAATCCTAAAACACCCCAGGCTATACCATATCTTGCCTGAGTCAAGCACATTAAAGGAGATTTTAAACCGCGACTTTTTGGCAGAAGATTTTCTGATGGTATAAAGCAATCATTAAAAATTAACTCAGATGTAACGGAGGCTCTTAATGAGAGTTTGCCTTTCATTTCCGGAGCTGAATACCCTGTTGTTCCTTTTTCGACTAAGAAACCCCTAACTGTTCCACTAAGTTTTGCCCATACTATCGCTATATCCGCAATTGTTCCGTTTGTAATCCACATTTTCGCTCCGTTCAATATGTATCCGCCTTTAACACTTTTTGCCTTCGTTATGATACCCGCTGGATTACTGCCGAAATCAGGTTCCGTTAATCCGAAACACCCAATTGCTTCTCCTGAAGCAAGTTTAGGAAGCCATTTCTTTTTTTGTTCATCTGAACCAAAAGTAAAAATAGGGTACATAACGAGTGCTGATTGCACTGATGCAAAGCTTCGAATACCGCTGTCTCCTCGTTCCAATTCCTGCATGATCAATCCATAAGCTGTGTTACCAAGACCCAACCCCCCGTACTCTTCCGGAAGTGTTGGTCCGAATACACCCAATTCTGCCATCTTTGGAACAAGATGCAATGGAAATTCCATTTTCTGGTTGTACTCTTCTATGATTGGTAATATTTCTTTATTAACAAATTCTCTAATTGTGTCTCTGATAGAAATTTCTTCATCGGTAAGCACATTATCTAAGCTATAATAATCGATGTTTTTGTCTGTACTTGCTTTTAACATAACTTAAAATATTTAAAAAATAAAATTCTATTTTAATATCGTAATATCTGGTTAGTATATAATGAACGCAATGATACACGAAAAAAGAATTATTTTAAAGGAGTAAAGATAGGTATTTGTAAAAGATTTGGTTTTTGCCTATAAAGACTTAAGAGTGTTGTATGGAATTAGTTTCTCGTAAATCCAATAATACATCGTCTATATTTCTTGTATTATCATAATAAGAAAGCACTTTCTGTAGAACATCATCAACAACAGAGTCCGGGCATGATGCACCGCTTGTGAGAATTATTGTAATCGGAATTTTATTCATTAAATAGTTTTCGGTTAATAACATTTTGTGGTTATGAAAATCAAAATGACTAATTAAGTTTTCTGACAGTAATTTATCGGCAGAGGAAATAAAGTATGTAGTAAGCTTCTCCTCGCACAACTCTACAATGTGAGATGTATTGGAACTGTTATAACCCCCAACAACAATCGCGATATCTGCCTCCTCCTCGAGTAATGCAATGGTTGCTTTTTGATTATCGTGTGTTGCATAGCAAAGAGTATCTCTCGTATCGGAGAAGTGCTCCTTAATTTTATCTGCACCATATTTTTGTATCATGATATCCTTTAAATAATCTGCAATTGCCTGTGTTTCTGATGCAAGCATTGTCGTTTGATTTACAACACCGATTTTATTTAAGTGCTTTTGCGGGTCAAATCCTAATGAAAATTTATCTTTAAAAAGCTCATAGAATTCTTCATTTTCAATTTTTCCTAATATTACATCTCCAAGTTTTTTGGTTTCTTCAATGTCTCTTACGATTAATGTCGGGGTATTCTCTTTACTGTGAGAAAAAGTCGCTCTTGTTTCTTCGTGTTCATGCTTTCCATGAACAATTATTGTATGATCCGAAGAACCCAAAGTGGAAGCACGATTCCAGACTTTTTCAACGAATGGGCAAGTTGTATCGTACTTCAAAATATCAACTCCTAAATCAGAAAGTTTGTTCTGTATCTCGACTGTTGTGCCGAATGCCGGTATTATTACAATATCATCTGAATTTATTTCACTCCAGTCTATCAATTGCTTACCTGACGTTTCTGCAATGAATTTCACACCTCTTTCTATAAGATCATTATTGACTTCAGGATTATGTATCATTTCACTTAGCAGGAAGATTTTTTTATCAGGATTTTCCGCTAATGCTTTATATGATATCTCGATAGCATTCTCAACACCATAACAAAAACCAAAATGCCTGGCAATTAAAAACTTTACAGGTCCAAAATCCAAAACTGTTGGTGAGTAATCTTTTTTTCTTGGGTCTTTATCTACCCTGAGCTTTTTTATCTCCGAGATAACAGGACTTTTATAAAAAATTGGTATGTCGAATGATTTCATAAAATACTATTACAGATTCAAACCTATTCTAAAAACTTCAATATTATCTTTAACTAATTTATCGGGTAAATTGGTTTCAATACTTTTTTCCATTGATTCTGGTTTTACTAAACCCGTTTGTGAAATCAGATACCCAAGCATGATGATGTTAGCCATGATTTTGCGGTTCATTTTTTTACTTGCTATGTCAGTTGCTGGAATTGCTAGAGTTTTTTGTGAGCAAGAATTTGGTTTAACAAGATCACTATCGATAAACAACAGTCCGTCTTTTTTCAACCCGGGATAATACTTTTCAAAAGCAGGTTGTGAAAATGATATGAGTATATCCAGTTCTGAAGGTTCTAACTCAAATATTTCTGTGTTTGCAATTATAACATCGCATTTGCAGGAGCCACCGCGGGCTTCACTACCGTAGGATTGTGTCTGAATTGCATTTTTCCCGCTATCTATTGCAGCCCATCCAAGTAAGACTCCCGAGAGTACTATCCCCTGACCTCCGAATCCTGAAAAACGAATATTCATAATATTTTTTAATTAAAACGCGCGTTTAATTTTCTAAGATTATCTACGAATTCAGGTCTTGATTTATCAACGAGTTTTCCAATCACTATTTTTGAATCCAACTCTTCATCCGAATATTTTTGTGCATTATCAATTTTTACGGAATCTTTTTTAAAATCATATAGAATGTCTATTCCTTCACGTTTACCAATTCTTCTGCCGTAGCTTGTTGGACATTGCGAACAAATTTCGACAAATGAAAAGCCTTTCTTCTGTATGGCTTCCTTCATTGCTTTTTTTAATGGGAATACGTGATATGTCGTCCACCTCGCAACATAGACACCGCCCGCAGCAGCTACTAATTCAGCTATTTTGAAAGGGTGTTCAGGATTACCGTGAGGTGTTGTTGTTGTATCTGTTTCATGCGGAGTGGCAGGGCTGACCTGACCTCCAGTCATTCCATAAACAAAATTGTTAACAAGAAAAACAGTTAAGTCAATATTTCTACGAGCAGCATGTATAAGATGATTTCCTCCGATGCCTGCTATGTCTCCATCACCGGCAATCACTATAACTTTTTTGTCGGGCTTCATTACTTTTACACCCGTTGCGAATGCAATTGCCCTACCGTGTGTTGTGTGTAATGTATCACCGGAAAAATACGGTGATGGAATCCAGGAAGAGCAACCGATTCCAGTTACAGAGATAATGTCATCGGGTGTAATATCAAGTTCGTCAATTAAATGGCAAAACAGGTTCAATACTGTACCGCATCCGCATCCTGAACAGAATGCTGTAGGTAACAGGTCTTT
>JADHVP010000085.1 GCA_016783945.1 Ignavibacteria bacterium | reverse complement strand
ACTCCATAAATTGCAAACTTATCCCAATCCACCTCACTTGCTTCATCGCTTGGATGAAAATATTTAACATAACCATAAAGCTTCGTAAAAGATCTAAGGTTTTGTATCTCCTGTTTCTCTTCTGCTTTTAACATAGTATTGTTATTAAAACTTATATTGACAATTAAGAATAGAAAAATAATTAGCGGTGTGACTTTAAAATAATTCATAATTCCCCTCCTTTTATATCTGGTTAATAAAAATTATTAAGTCTTAAACTTGAAATTCCAAATAGCAATGTGTATTCTTAAGTTTCAAAAACTCATACATTGGTTAATGTAGAAAATATTAAAATAAATTACAATTTTATCCTTACTACGAGAATTGATAATACTTAACGTAATTCCTCCTTAAGAATTTTATAAAATTCATTCTTCGCATGTTTTTCAATCCATGGTTTATGCCCGCATTTCTTTAGAAGCACAAATCGAAAATCTTTAAGAACAGAAGACAATGGTTTCTGTACTCCCTCAGCAGGATGAGGATCGTAATCACCATGAATCGCTACCACAGAACATTCTATTTTCTTTCCCAACTCTAAAAGCTCTCTACTGTTCCGAAGTTCCGATGCTTCCCTCCAAACATTTCTAAAAATATTATATTGGCAGTCTATTACTTCGGTTTCAACTTTGATTGGTTCAAATGCATCAGCTTTTGAAAACAACTTCCCTAACTTTGCAAATGCTTTGTCTTTATCTTCATAAGTAGAATCATTTATTTTCTCAATAAGGGATTCAACCTCTTCTCTTTCTTCCTCACTAAGACGACTCAATCTTGTCTCCCGAATATTCTCAGCATATTTATCTTCAAAACCACCGCTGTCTATAAGTATAAGCTTCTTAACGAATGAAGGATTATCAGCAGTAAAAATAAAACTTAACCACGCACCCCATGAAAAACCTATTAAAGTAACAGGGAAATCACCGTTCTTATTTATAATAGTTTTCAATTCTTTGACCTGTCCATCAAGAGAAGCAGCAGTTTGAAGCGGTTCTAAAACTCCCCAACTCGAAGAAAGTTCACGTGCTACAGGTGCTACTTCACCCGCTGCACCAGGGCCTCCGTGTATGACAGCAACACTAAAAGGAGCTAAACCATACTTTCTTAAATTTTTCATATAATTTCTGGTATGAAAATTTCTAATTGACCTAATTGATCTAGGAAATATCCAATGTACAATGACTAATGTCCAATGTTTTAACTTTTACGAGAATGAAACTAAAGAAATCAAATTATATGAATGGATTAATCATTTTGGTTTGGGATTTAAATAGAAATTAGAGCAATTAGATCAATTAGACCAATTATTAATTCTCACCCTCTTTCCTTAATTTCTTCCTTCTTTTCTTATGTTCATGTCTCTGCATTTCCCAATCTTTTATAACTTTTTGACTTTTCTTGCTTCTATCTACGAATACGAATGCAACTTTACTTCCTAATGCAATAAACACACCTATGCTTATGAAAGCAAATACAATAGTAAATATCTTCGCTCCTGTTGTCATCAAAGTAATGTTTTCGTATCCAATCGTTGACATTATCATTACGCTAAAGAATAATGAATCAACAATCGAATGATCTTCAAATTCTGAATAAAAAATTGTACCTGTTAATAACAGCAACAATATTAATACAAACAGTATTCGAAATTCAATATCCTTCCATACATCAATAAATGACAAAAACAGGTTTTTGAGTATAAAGAGTAGTCTTTTCATATTATGCTTACTTTAAAATTTTCCTTCTCCTTGTTTTTATTTTTTAAATATGGTTTATTAGTTAATTGGTTTATTGGTTGATTAAATAATTGGTGAATCTTTCAATAAATCAATTACCTAATTCCCCTATTTACTAATCAACTAATTTCCTAATTCATTTCCTTTTGTGAAATTTAGTGTCTTTGTGTTTTATCCCAAAGGTATCCCTTCGGGAGTGGCATATTTTCTTTCATTCTTCATTTTTCATTTTTCATTTAGTCTTATTTAGATCAATTAGGTCAATTAGAAATTAGGTCAATTATTTTATCAATAAACATTTCCTCGTCTCCACATACTCTCCTGCCTGCCTGCCGTCAGGCACGGCTTTTAGTTGATAGAAATAAATCCCGCTGTTGTAATCACCGGCATTCCATGTACCTGTGTAACTTCCTGCTTTCAATTTCTTGTTCAGGAGTACGGCGACCTCTCTGCCGAGGATATCATATACTATCAAACTCACAAATCCTGACTTCGGTAAGTCAAATATTATCGTAGTGCTCGGGTTAAACGGGTTTGGGTAGTTTTGGTACAATATATACTTCTCAGGTATAGTACTGCTAATACTATAAACAAAAACCCCGCCGTTCGTTGTATGGAGTACTGTTCCATTATCTCCCACAATCCAGCCTGTGTTTGCATTTATAAAACACACACTATTCAAGTCTGCTGTTATACTTCTCATAGGTGGATTCTGTTCTACCCAGTTTGTTCCTCCGTTTGTTGTACAATAAATTTTCCCACTTGAACCCACAACATAACCTGTATTTGCATTTACGAAGTTAACTGAATACATATTATCATACGCTGAATACTGTTCTGTCCAGTTTGTTCCGCCGTTTGTTGTATTGAATATTCTTCCTTCATTTCCCACAGTCCAGCCTGTGTTTGCATCTGTGAAATAAACTGATTGTAAGGGAAGGGCAGCACCATGATTCTGTTCTGTCCAGTTTGTTCCGCCGTTTGTTGTATGGAGGATTGTGCTCCATATACCTTGCCCTCCAACAGCAGTCCCGTTATTTGCATCGGTAAAGGAAACACCCTCCAAAGCATTTGTTGTTCCGCTTGTTTGTGAAGTCCAGTTTGCTCCACCGTTTGTGGTGTTTAGTATTGTTCCATTATCCCCAACAGCACAGCCGTTGTTTGCATCTGAGAAATGAACTGAATTTAAGACATAAGACGTACCGCTATTCTGTGGAAACCAGTTTGCTCCACCATTTGTCGTTTGATATATCGTTCCATGACTTCCCACAGTATAGCCTATATCTTCATTGACGAATGTGACTGAGTTGAGATAAGTATAATCAGGAGATACAAAACTTGTGTTCCAGTGTACTCCTCCATCTGTCGATTTTAATACGTCTCCGTCTTCACCAACCATCCATATAGCAGCTCCTTTTTCCAGTCTGTAAGTTGTCTCAAGAGCATATACTGAATACAAATCACCAAACATACGGACAGTCTTTGCTTCCCAGTTATTCCCGCCGTTAGAAGTTTTTAATATTAGTCCATCATCTCCCACGGCAAAACCTGTACCTGCATTTGTGAAATAAACTGATCGCAGGTTTATACTTGTACCACTGTTCAAAACAGTCCAGTTTGTTCCTCCATTCGTTGTTTTAAGTATAGTGCCATTGTTTCCTCCCACGTAGCCGATGCCTGAAGTTGGAAAATGAACCGATTTTAGATTATTTGTTGTACTACTATTCTTCGTTGTCCAGGTCGAACCGCCATCTGTTGTAGTTATTAACGTTCCATTATTTCCTGTAACCCAGCCGGTATTTATGTCTGCAAAATATACTGAATACAAGAATTGATTTGTACCACTGGATAGTGCCAGCCAGTTTACTCCTCCATTTGTCGTTTTTCGTATTTTCCCACTATTTCCAACAGTCCAGCCTGTGTTCGCATCTGCAAAACAGATTGAAGTCATTTCACTTATAGAACTAATATATTGTTGAGTCCAGTTTATACCTCCGTTTGTTGTTTTAAATACGTATGATCCTCCCGAACCCCAACCGGTATTTGCATTAATAAAGAAAACAGACAAAATCTCTTGTGTTGAGCCGCTGTTTTGTGCTGCCCAGGTATCTCCTCCGTTCGTTGTTTTTATAATAGTACCATTAAATCCTACAGCCCAGCCGGTGTTTACATTTATGAAATGAACTGAGTTAAGTCTCTTTAAAGTCATGCTATTTTGTGCTGCCCAGGTATCACCACCATTTGTTGTATGGATTATTGTACCAATATTTCCTACAGCCCAGCCGGTGTTTCCATCTGTGAAATAGACTGAATACATATCTTTGTCAACATTGGGGCTCTGGTTTATCCATTGAGCTTGTGTGAATGTTACTGTTAAAAATGTTAAGATGAAAAGTAGAGTGAATTGTTTCATTTTTGTTTCTCCTTACTTTTTTCAGATGTGATTTTTTTAAAATTGATTTACTTTTTCTTCTTCGGATATGCATAGTGCAGCAGATTCTATCTCATTGGTAGAATCTAATATATTATTATAAATATTAAAACATAAAAAGCAATTATTGATTCTAAAACTAAGGTGTTATAAAGAAAATATAAAAAAAGATATGAACAGTATTTTCAAATCCATATACTTTTTCATATTAATTAAGAATATGAATTCCTAATTTTTAAATAAAGAAAATTTAATTACAAAACATGGCAAATTACTGGACATTATTAATTGGAATACCTCTTACAATTATACTATACTTATATTACTCACCTGTAGCTGGAATCACTGCCGGTATAATTACTCTTATCATATTTACAATAAGAGCTATAATGAATTACAGGGATCCCGAGTTAATGGCTAACATAAAGAAAAAAGAAAAGGAGCTTCATAAGAAATGGGGAATTACTGAAACGGAAGATGCTTCTATCGAAAACGGAGTACCAGCAACTGCTACTATCATTAGAATTGGAGATACGGGAACTCAGTTAGAAAATAAACTCAGAATCAGATTTCTCCTGGAAGTAAAACCCAAATATGGTCAATCTTTTCAAATGGAATATGAAAAATACATTTCATTCTTACAGATCCCTCAATTTCAAGCCGGTAAAGAATTGAACATAAAATTTAATCCAAAAGATAAAAGCAAAATTGAATTTGTATCTTTCACATCTCCAGAGGGAAAAACTATTTACTTTGCTGATTATAAAATGGATTAGAAATATCGATAGATTAATAAACCGGTAATCAAAGAAATATCTCGAAGAATCATATCACCTGTTTACATTTATATTTATTGAGTTAATATTTATATTTGTTTTTTGGTAGAATATACGAAGAGAACTAAATTTTTCTCAGCGTTTGTGGTTTTCTTCTTTTGTTGTTACAGCAAATGATATTCTTGTATTAAATATCTATCTGAGAAAAATTAAAAATACTTTTTGAAATTACTCAATAAGAGAAATATAAATTATGCAATAATTATTTTTCTATTTCTATTAATGATTGTATTACTGATTATTTCTCTGATTATTATATTCGTTAAATATATATAAATAAAAATTTTTTACATAAATCTGATACATGATTGACATTGTTTCAGAGTTTGCATCATAATTAGAAGTAAAGATACATTAAAATAATGAAAATACTTTCATTAAATCTTAAAAAACATAACAATGATAGAAAAAATAAAAGAACTATTAGGAAAAGAAAACGAGCCACTTCTTACTCATGAATGTAAAACTATTCCAAAAGAAAACCTGCATCTACCCGGTCCGGATTTTGTAGACAGGGTTGTAAAAGATACAGACAGAAGTCCGAATGTTATGAAGAGCATGCAATCAATCTTTAATAGAGGAAGGTTGTCGGGGACGGGATATCTTTCTATACTTCCTGTAGACCAGGGAATCGAACATACAGCAGGTGCTTCGTTTGCGCCCAATCCAATTTACTTCGACCCGGAAAACATAGTAAAGCTCGCAATCGAGGGCGGCTGCAACGCAGTTGCTTCTACACTTGGAGTCCTTGGTTCTGTTTGCAGAAAATATGCTCACAAGATTCCTTTCATACTAAAGATTAACCACAATGAACTATTAACATACCCTAACACTTATGACCAGATATTGTTTGCCAACGTAGACCAGGCTTTTGATATGGGAGCAACGGCTGTAGGAGCAACGATTTATTATGGTTCATTGGAATCTGCAAGACAGATCCAGGAAATATCCGATGCATTTGCATATGCACACGAACTCGGGCTCGTAGCGATTCTCTGGTGTTACCTGAGAAACCCCGCATTCAAGGTTAAAGGCGATAAGGATTACCACGTTTCAGCAGACCTTACCGGTCAGGCAAATCATCTTGGCGTTACAATCGAAGCAGACATCGTTAAGCAAAAATTACCAGAAAACAACGGTGGCTTTACTGCTCTTAATTATAGTAAAACACACAAAGACGTCTATGAAAAGCTCACGTCCAATAACTTAATAGATTTAACAAGATACCAGGTTGCATGTTGTTATATGGGCAGGGGTGGTTTAATAAATTCCGGCGGAGCATCGACTGGTAAAGGTGCATCAGACCTTAAGGAAGCTGTCATGACTGCTGTAATAAATAAAAGAGCAGGCGGTATGGGATTAATCTCAGGAAGGAAAGCATTTCAAAAACCAATGGAAGAAGGCGTGAAACTCCTTAATGCAATCCAGGATGTTTATAATACAAAAGAAATTACAATAGCTTAATAAAATTATATTAAATTAAAACTATCATATGAACAAACCTAAAAAGATGGTTCTTTCTAAACACAGGAAGAACAGGATAAAAAGAAAAAGAAAATTAAACGAATCCAAAACTTTAGCAAAAATAAAAGTATCTAAAAAAGTAGAAAAAAAGGTTCCTCCAGTTCAAGAAACAAAACCAGGTGCTAAAGAAAAGATACTTAAGGCAAAGGTAGAAAAAAAATCATTATCTGATTTAGCAGACTCTGTAAAGAAAGATACCAAACCTATTAAAATGAAATCCAAAGTAAAAAAAGAAGAACCTGCTAAAGATAAGGAAACTCCCAAAGTAAAAAAAGAAGAACCTGCTAAAGATAAGGAAACTCTCAAAGTAAAAAAAGAAGAACCTACTAAAGATAAGCAAACTCCCAAGGTAAAAAAAGAAGAACCTGCTAAAGATAAGCAAACTCCCAAAGTAAAAAAAGAAGAACCTGCTAAAGATAAGGACAGGCTTAAAGTAAAAAAAGAAGAAAAAGAAAAAGCTGATTTAACTGATTCTAAGAAGAAAGATACAAAGCCTAAAGAAGACGAAGACAATGATAAACAAATAAACATATTTTAATTTAGCTTTTATTCTTTATGTTCGTAATAATATAGGCTTTCGAAATTCACTGGTATTATTAGGGCTGACGAATATTCAATCGTTAATGAAGAAACTAACCATTGTTATTTACCTGACTCTTTCCGCATCTTTAACTCCCATAGCCGCAAAATATGTAGTCAGTGAAATATCTCCCCTATTACTCGCTTTCTTCAGATTTGGGATAGCTACTTTGTTATTGCTAATTATTTTTTTTATAAGAAAGCAAAATATTTCAATAGATAAGAAAGATATACTCTCATTTCTTATTTTAGGAGCCCTCGTCATTCCAATCAATCAATTCTTCTTCCTTTATGGTGTGTACTTTTCAAGTGCTTCCCATTCAGGAGTATTTTATGCCTGCATACCGTTAGTTATTTTTTCGTTCTCAGTCCTTTTGAAGAATGAAAGATTTTCAGTAAGAAAACTATTTACTATATCTCTTTCTGTAATCGGGATTATTCTTATCTTCTGGGAAGATTTCATACGATCGAAACAAGGTTATTCCAATAAGCTTTTAGGAGACTTCTTACTTTTCTTTGCCGTATCAAGCTGGGCGTTATATCTCACATTAAGCAGGAACATGGTCATTAAGTATGGTACTATCAAGACTACAACGGTTGCTTTTTCAATCGGTATGCTCCTCAGCATTCCATTTTTCATTTTAGATATTAAAAGTTTAGACTTTCATAAAATATCATTCTGGGGTGTTATAGGATTTTTACATCTATCCGTTCTTGTAGCATTCGCTGGTAAGTTCATATACACTTACTCAACAAAAATCATCACTACAAGCACACTTGCAACTTTTACAAACGTTGCACCGATATTAACAATCCTGTTGTCTTGGATTTTATTAAAAGAAGAATTATCGTACTTTTTCATAATCGGAGCATCTATTACTATTTTAGGTGTTTATCTAACTCAGTTCTTTTCTGAACGGAAATTGATAACATAATGATACGCACATTATTTCTTTAAACATGAATGAGACAACTGAAATAAATACAAATGCAATAAATAAAAAGAAACTCAATGTAGCAAAAGTATCTCTGTTCGCAGCGTTACTTATGGTTCTTATAAAGTTCATTGCAGCATACTTTAGTGGAAGTCTTGCCGTTCTTTCGGATGTTTTCCATTCCTTCATTGATATAATAGCTACTTTGATAACAATTCTATCAATAAAAATATCATCCAAACCTGCTGACGAAGACCATCACTATGGTCATGAAAAGGTTGAAAGTTTTGCTGCGCTTGTACAAGTTCTAATATTAATCGCTGTGTGTTCTTTTATTTTCTATGAAGCTATTAGCCGCCTTTTCCTGGACAAACCACATGTTGTTAATATAACAATTTTGACATTTGCTGCTATTATTATTGCAATAATAATTGATTTTTCCCGGGTACGTATTCTAAGGAAAACTGCTAGAGAAACAAAATCACAATCACTCGAAGGCGATGCAGTACATTTTCTTTCTGATCTCCTCGGCTCATTCGTTGTTTTAATTAGTTTGGTAATTACATACTTCCAGATTAGTAATATAGCTGATTCAATTTGTGCAATAATAGTAGCCTTTATTATTCTCTTCACGGGCTTGAAACTTTCGAAAAAAGCAATAGATTCACTTATGGACAGGGTTCCCGCAGGTTTGTCTGATAAGATAAAGAACGAAACAAAATCGAGAAAAGGTGTGGAGAATATCAAATCATTCAGAATTAGGAGCACTGGTTCTAAAATTTATATCGACATGACTATATTAATCAGCAGGTTGATTCCCTTTTCAAAAGCCCACGAAATCATGGACAATGTCGAGAAGAAAATAAAAGAGATTTCCCCAGGAGCCGACGTTGTAATTCATTCAGAACCCGTGAAGACAAAAGCGGAAACTATTAATGAAAAAATTAGAATGATTGTAAACGACTTTGATCTAAAGTGCCACGATATTTTCTCTCATAAAATAAAGAATGAAATCTTTACTGAGTTACACGTCGAGATACCAGATACAAATAATCTCGTCAAAGCACATAACATAGTTTCTGAAATAGAAAGCAGAATCAAAAAAGAGATGAGCCTTATTTCCAGCGTTAAAATCCATATCGATGAACCAAGCGAAGTAATGTTTGATACTATCGATGTAACTGATAAATCGAGTGAAATCCTAAGGTATGTTAGAAATATTTTAAATGAACATGAAGTAATAAGAAACAGCTACGATATTAAGGTAGTCAATACTAACGGAAAGCTCCGTGTCTCAATGAATTGTGAGTTTGATTACATTCTTTCTTTTGATGAAGTGCACGACCATGTTACGTTGCTTGAAAGTAAAATATATCTCTTTCTTAAAGAGATTTATCCGAACTTGTCAAATGTAATTATACACGCAGAGCCAAGAAATTCAAAATAATATTAAAAACAGTCGTCATAAAAATCTAAATACAAAATGGGAAAAAAGATAGAAGTTGGTGTAATCGGTTGCGGTCATTTAGGTAAACTTCATATAAAGAATCTGAAAGAAATCGAAAAGGAATCCAATGATGTAAGTGTTATTGGAACCTATGATATTGATCTTAACAAAAGCAAATTAGCTTCAACAGAATTAAATGCAAAAGCCTTTGACACGTTAGATACTCTTCTTGAAAATATTAACACAGCAATAATAGTCACCCCTACTTCTACTCATTTTGAGATTGCCAATAAAATTATTACACAAGATATAAATGTATTCATAGAGAAACCCGTAACGGACGATATAAACGATGCAAAAAAATTGCTGAAGCAGTCGAAGGGAAAAGATATTAAAATACAAATCGGGCATATCGAACGCTTTAATCCCGCTATCCTTTCTCTCGAACAATACAACCTGGCTCCGCTGTTTATCGAGACACACAGATTAGCACAATTCAATCCTCGCGGCACTGATGTTTCGGTTATACAGGATTTAATGATTCACGATATAGACATCATTCTTAACTTAGTGAAATCTAATGTAAAAACAATAAACGCAAATGGTGCTTCTATCATTACAGATAAAATTGACATCGCTAATGTAAGAATTAAATTTGATAACGGCTGCGTTGCTAACATTACTTCATCAAGAATATCACAGCATAAAATGAGAAAGATGAGGATATTCCAACACAATGCTTACATATCAATAGATTTTTCACAAAACTCATCTGAGGTTTTCAGACTTGTAGAGAAAGAGAAAGATAAATCAAAATCTTTAGAGCCAATGTTTTCGCTTGGCACAATAAAACGTGGAGGAAAAGAACTTCAAATTGTATATGAACAACCGAAGATTGAGGAATCAAATCCAATGAAGTATGAACAAAATAAATTTTTTAACTGCATAAGAAAAGGATCTGAACCCGAAGTTCAATTGAAAGATGGAATTCAAGCTCTCGAGGTTGCTACAAAAATTAACGAGGAAGTAGAAATGTCTCTTAAAGAAATCAAATAAAACAATTAGAAACAAAATTACAAAGCAATGTATAAAATAGCTCACATTTCAGACCTTCACATTAATAAAGAAGAGCACGACGAAAACACTCAGACTTTTTTGGACCTTTTAGCTGATATTGTAAAAAGAAACTGTAATCATTTATTCATCACAGGCGATATAACGAACAATGCAAATGATGAAGAATACGAGAAGGTGAAAAACCTGTTATCGAAATGTGATTTTCTAAACTCTGATTCTTTAACCATCACAATTGGTAATCACGACATCTTTGGCGGCGCAAAAAAAGGACCTAATGTCTTTCTCTTCCCAACGGAATGCAAGAATATTGATTATTATGAAAAGGTTAAAATGTTTTATGAGCAGTTTAACGAATCTTTTGAAAATACTAAATTATCAAGTGACGATACTATCTTTCCTTATCTGAAAATTCTAAAAAATAATATTGCAATAATTGTTATCAACTCGATTGCTGAATGGTCAAGCGATTTAAACCCGATTGGCTCTAATGGAAATATTAATGATTATAACTTTAAAAGAATAAAAAAGCTACTCACGCAGAAGAAGATAAAAGATATGCTGAGGATTGTATTAATACACCATCAGTTTAATAGTCCTGCTAAAAGCAAACTGGATGATGAACATGTTTTGTGGCTGTATTCTGAACGAAGAACAATGAGACTTCATAATAAAAAAAGACTATTTAAATTATTTAAGAAAGTTGGTGTCGATATGATATTGCACGGACATACACATATAACTAACTCTTACAAATTAAAAGAAAGTTTGTTTGTAAACAGTTCTGCTAGTACAATTCCTTTCACAAAAGACAAAAAGAAGAGATATCACATCGTTAGCATCCCAAATGAATCTGAACAGATGAAAAACTTTTCT
>JADHVP010000084.1 GCA_016783945.1 Ignavibacteria bacterium | reverse complement strand
TTTTTTTCTAACATGTAATATTGTTCCTTAAGCTTATCATAAGATGATCTTAATTTTTCATAATCAGAGCATTCTTCTTTTAACTGTGCATATTGTTCTTTAAGCTTGTCATAAGACGATTTCAATTTCTTATACCCGGCACATTCTTTCTTTAGTTGGTTAAAATCCTTACTAATCTCATTGTAATTCTTTTCAAGAGATTGATAATTATTGTTCATCTTAGCAAGTCTTTGTTCACAATCATCTTTATCTTTCTTATTTTCAATGTTACTATTCAACTTCTCAATATTATTTTTCAGTTCATTGATTTCATCCTGTGAATTGTTAAGAAGAAAGTTCATACTATCCAGCTTGTTCTTAAAATCTTTTTCATCCTCAGGAAGAAGGGCAGTTTGAATTGAAAGTATTTTAATTTCTCTCAAAATATTATCCTTTTCAACTATGAGTTTTTCATTTTCATCTACTAACATTTCATTTTCTTCAACCAATACTTCTGGAAAAAACCATGGTTTATCCAAAGGAATTATTGAACTCAGTTGAGTCTCACTTTGTATTACACTGGATTTCTTATTTGTATCTTTCACTTCAGTCTTGTCCATCCAATCTGCATTATTGAGTGTGTTGAAACCTGCAGCGGTTGAAAATATCAACGCACCATTTAACAACGCAATTACATAGTGTTGTATCATTTTCTTTCTTTGGCTTATGCATACAGTTACAGATATGATAACGGAGAGTGCAAGTGCAAGCCATTTTGGATTAAAATCGAATACATTGTCAATCACTCCGCAGCATATCCAGACTGCACCCGATGCACCGGCTAAAGAAGTGAATGATTTCAACGTAAAAAACTCGGTGATGTTTTTATTTCCATTCATGATATTACATAAATTGAATTATAAAAAAGTTTTATTTTTAAAATTATAAGATCTTGACCACTGATAACACCGTTAGCTGAAGAATAGAATCTATGTTTTTTCAAATATACTGTATTTAAAATTAATAAGTCAAACAGAAATTTTAAGGGTTATCACAAGATTATCTTATAAAATATTAAAAAAGATGCTCTTATAATATAAATATAAGAGGATTTTAGCTATAATGTGAATTTTGATTATCATAAAAAAAGAGAGAAGGAGACGAGGAGATTTTTACTAAGAATTACATTTTTGTATAATTTTTTACTGAAAATTCTGATATGCTATGGTTCCTTTAAAAACGAGTCGGTGTCTAACCAAGGCGGAGTGGACTATAATGTGCAAGTGAAATTCTTCTTTAAAAAAACATAAAGTCAAACACAAAAAAATAAAACTGTCCACAGCATTTTTCATACCTATATGAGTTTCAAAAAATCAATAAATTCTCTAACTTATCTTTTAGGAGGAGTATTAACAGATGGCGTAAAAATTATTTCATAATTTAGAAACATAGTTTATTGGAGTTTGACGAATTTAAAAGAAGGTTAAAGAAAGTAAAGTTAATCGTTTCCGATGTTGATGGAACTCTCCTTAATAAGGACTACCAACTTACTGAGTTGTGTCATGATATGGTTAACAGGCTAAAGGAAAAAGCTATTCTTTTTTCACTGGCAACACAGAGGATTCATTCTTCGATAGTTCCGCTTGCAAAAGAGTTAAGCATAAAAATCCCAATTATAACATTGAATGGTGCTTTGATACAGGACGTTAATGGTGAAAATGTGATACACCGCTCGCATATAAAAGGAAAAGTTGTAGACAAAACTCTTAAGCTGGCGGAAAAGTATTACATAAGGATTGCATTGTGTCACGATGATAAGGTCATATATACAGAAGATAACTCAGTCTTCAGAGATTTTCTAGGAAGTGTTGGTGTAGATTATGTGATGGTTGATTCATATAAGCAGTATACAGATAAAACCAACCATATTTTTTTGGCAGGTAACGATAGAGATGTAATATCAAAATTAGATAGAAAGATAGGATTCCGTTATGCAAGACATGTGGTTACGAGCCGGTTCCGTTCCCAGATTCATACAGACCTTCATAAGCTTGAGATTATGCCAGCGAAAGTTACAAAGAAGACCGGGATGGCAAAGCTTGCGAAACACCTTGGGATAAAAAAAGAAGAGCTTGTGGTTATTGGTGATTGGTATAATGACAGGGAGTTATTCGAATACGGCGGATTGAATGTAACACTAAAGGATGCTATTCCTGAGCTTAAGGATAAAGCACACTATATTTCACCGCTAACAAACGATGAGGATGCCGTTGGTAATTTCTTAAAACTGTTTTACGATAACATGTATAAGAATTAGTGTTCGATTTGAAACCTGTTAATAATTATGACAAGATAGCGAAGTTTTATGACGATGTAATTGGCAGGTCTTTTGAGTCTACCCATTTTATCAAAGATCTTATTAACGAGTATAATAGTAACGTTTCGGATATTTTAGAACTGGGCTGCGGGACGGGAAGTGTTTTAGAAGTTCTTGCTTATGATTTCAATGTTACGGGTATTGATCAATCCAGTGAGATGCTTAAGATTGCCGAGAAGAAGTTTCCCCGCCACGGGACGAACTGGGCAGAACTTTACAGACAAAGCATAGATGATTTTAAGCTCGATAAGAAATTCGATGCGGTAATTTGTGTCTATGATACGATTAACCATTTAACAAGATTCTCACAATGGAAGAAATTATTTAGAAAAGTTAGAGAGCATTTAAAACCATCCGGAGTTTTTGTATTCGATATAAACACTATAAGTAAGCTTGATAATTTGTCTTTTATTTCTTCTTTTGTAAATAAATTCAAAAATAATTACCTGATTATGGATGTTAAAAAAATCAGGAAGAATGTATACAATTGGGAATTAAAGGTATTCGAGAATATTAAGGATGATAATTTTAAACTTTATTCAGAAAACATCGAAGAGGCTTCCTTTCCTATTAAAGAAATTAAGGAAGAATTGAGAAAGGATTTTGTTATAAAAAAAACAATAACCGAAGATTCAAAACGAGTATCCGGAAGTTCAGATCGTATTTACTTTGTTTGTAAAAAAAGAAATTGAAAAATTTTAAATATAACTAAAAGTATTTTAAATGAGAAAAATTGTCGAATGTGTTCCGAATATCTCCGAAGGGCGGGACGAAAGTATTATTAACGCTTGTGCAGAAGCAGTAAAAAATGTAGAGGGTGTAACATTGCTGGACGTTGACCCGGGCAAGTCTACAAACAGAACAGTGTTTACTTTTGTTGGTGACCCTGAAGCTGTAGTTGAAGGTGCATTTCAATATGCAAAGGCTGCATATGAATTAATTGATATGACAAAGCACTTCGGTGAGCATCCAAGAATGGGTGCTGTTGATGTATGTCCATTTGTGCCGGTTGCAAACGTAACAATGGACGATTGTGTAGACTGTGCCAAGAGATTTGGAAAAAGAGCTGGAGAAGAATTAGGGGTACCGATTTATTTATATGAACATGCTTCAACCAATCCAGACAGGAAAATGTTAAGACAGGTTCGCTCTGGTGAGTACGAAGGTATTAAGGATAAAATCTATAAGAAGGAATGGAAACCAGACTTCGGACCTCAGGAATTTATACCTAAATCCGGAGCTACTGCTTCGGGGGCAAGATTCTTTTTGATTGCTTATAATGTAAATATACTTGGTACGAAGAATCAAGCTCATAGAATTGCATTGAATTTGCGAGAGCAAGGACGGGGACCCGACCATCCCGGCAAACTCAAAGAGCTTAAAGGAATAGGTTGGTATGTGGATGAATATGACATGGCACAAGTTTCAATGAATCTTGATAATTATAGAATCACTCCTCCACATATTGCATTTGAAGAATGTGTTAAGGATGCGAAGGAGTTGAAGTTAGCTGTCTGCGGAAGTGAACTGGTTGGATTGATACCGCTTGAAGCTATGCTTATGGCAGCGGAATATTACATGAAAAAGGAAAATTTGTTTATACTCGATGAAAAGCAAAAGATCAGACTCGTAATAGAACGACTCGGACTTTCATCAATCACACCTTTCATTTCTGAGAAAAGGATTATCGAATATATGATAGAAGAGGGTTCGAATGAACCACTTGCTTCGCTGACAGTCAGGAACTTTACGGAACTTGTTGGCGCAAGGACTTCCGCACCGGGAGGTGGTAGTGTATCTGCATTAGTTGCGTCACTCGGAGCTGCTTTAGGAACAATGATGGGCTGGATGAGTTATGGAAACAAAAAATTCTACTATCTTGATTCTAAAATGAGGAAGTTCATACCTCCACTTCACTTCAAGATGAAAGAATTGATCCCTCTAATAGATGCTGATACTGATGCATTCAACGATTATATGGAAGCAATGAGACTACCTAAGAAAACTGATAAGGAGAAAAAGATAAGAAATGAAAAAATGCAGGAGGGATTAAAGAAAGCTATTAATGTTCCGATGAGTGTAATGAGGACTGGAGATTCCTGCTGGGAGTGGATGTTCCAGATGGCGAAGTATGGTAACATAAACTCGAAGAGTGATCTTGAGGTTGGAGCAAAGAGTCTCGAAACTGGAATCTGGGGAGCTCATAAAAATGTTTTGATCAATTTACCGCAGATAGAAGACAAGAAGTATAAAAAAGATATTCTTCAAGAGTGTGAAGATATATTAGAAAGAGCCAAGAGAAGTTCTGCAAAGGTTATAAGGATACTTGCGAAGAGGGAAGAGTAGCATTTTTTCTTGAAATGTTATTCAGTCTATAATCTCGTCTCTTGATTTAATTTTCTCGATCTCTTCATTTTTAAATTGCTCACTTCCTTTCTGGAGTAATAGTTCTATAACAGGAATCAGTTGGTTTGTTGCTAATATTCGTGGGAGAAATACATAATCTGCACCCTCTTTATATAACTCCAATGCTTTTGTAGTACTTTCAGCTGTTACAATAATTTTTGCGTTTGGACAAAGTTTCTTAATATGCCTCATCATATTTAGATTATTCGTTCCTTTTAATATCGAATCAGGTATTGTGGAAATGACGAGCTTTGCGCAGTTTATTCCTGCGTGCTGGAGAGTGTCCATATTACTTATATCTCCGTAGATTGCCTTAATACCTATCTTATTAAGTTCTTCATGAACGTGCGGATTAAAATCTACAACAACAATATCATCTTTAATACTTTTTTTGCTATCAAGTTTTAATTCATCTTCAATGTCTTCCTGGTGGTCAACAATTTCTCTGATTAAAGAACTTGCTTCCCTGAAGAATCCAAGTATAGCGATGTCTTTATCAACCGATTTTGTTTCGGAGGGTATGTCTTCAATATCTTTAATTCCGATTTTCTTAATTATTTTGTTTAGCGTATTCTGTAGTGAATGGCTGAATTGTATCATATACGTTGATATGATAGAAGTAAATGCAAACACAAAAATTATAATAGAAAGTATATCTGTTCCGATATGACCCATTGCAAGTCCTATTGCAGCTATTACTAAGGAGAATTCACTTATTTGTGAGAGGTTAATAGGGACCAATAAACTAATACGGTTTCCGTTTTTAAATGCATGCAAAATTGGAAATATTGATATGAACCTGGTTGCGATAAGAAACACGGAAGCAATACCTGCTATTGCAAGTATTCCTATATTGTCCATAGGATTAGGGATCATCATTCCGAGTCCAACGAAGAACAGCATCAGGAAAAAATTACGGATGTTAGCAATCTTAGCAATTACATCCAAGTTATAAGGGAAGGTAGAAATTGCAATTCCTGCAATCAAAGCTCCCATTTCAAGAGACAGTTCGAAGTAGTTTGCTATTCCACAGATTAAGAAACACCAGGCTAATGATGCAGCCAGTATAAGTTCAGGATTTTTTGCTATAGCTTTATATATTCTTCCTAAAATATATTTGCTTATGAGTAAACTTATTAAAACCAATATGACTCCTTTTGCAAATGACCATAGAATTTGCAAAAAGTCCGGTTCAGCAAGATTTGGCTGTATTGCAAGAATAACGATTGCCCAAATATCCTGGAATACAAGAATACCCAGTGTAAGTCTGCCTGCAAGTGTATCTAATTCGAATTTATCATAAAGAATTTTAACGACAATGGCGGTGCTGCTAATTCCAAGACATACTGCTAAATATATTAAATCATAATTTCCCTCGGTAAAAGTGTATCCAATCAAGTAGAAGAATCCGAAACCCAGACAAACACAAATGATGAATTGAAATACACCTGCTGTGAGTAATGATTTACCTGCCTCCTTCAACTTCTTCATGTTTATTTCCAGACCAATCATAAAAAGCAGAAGTATCAAACCAATTTCGGATATGACCTTAATATCTTCAGAACTCGAGACAAGCTTCAAACCAATCTTCGGACCAATAATAACTCCTGCTACGATATAAGAAAGCAGGAGCGGTTGCTTAATATAATTTCCAAAGAAAGCCAGGATCATTGCGGCAAGAACACTAATTCCTATACTTGATATTAGATGAGAACCTCCACTTTCACCTGAACTTGCTAATGCAAAGTGACTAATTAAAAAGGTACTGATGATTGTTATAAGAGGAATTAGTATTATCTTTTGTTTAATATTCTTTAATATATAACTGTAAGAGAATTTTGTAAAATGTCTGATTGGGAATTTTACAAAAGGAAATGATTTATGCTGAAACAGTTTTAGGAAAGTTTCTCTCACTATTAACATTTAAAAATTCGACTAACCACGTATTAATTTATACATTCCACTCATTATATAAAACGAATAAAGAATAATCTATTCTTTGTTTAAGGACTGTAAAATATATTAACAAAATATTGAATTTGAGTTTAAGCAATATATCAATAATCTTCCACAAAGCAAAATTGAATTTAAAATTCAATTTAATTTATTTATTTTTTCCAAACCTGCCAATATGATATCACTTGTAAAAACCAATACGTTTAAAATTTTAAAATTATATTCCATAGAAAACTCGAGGGGATTTTAGCATAAAGATGAATAAAAAAATAATTGTTTTGGGTGCTGGACTTGTGGGTAAAGCAATAGCTGTTGACCTTAATAAAAATTTCGATGTAACTTCTGTTGATATTGATGAACGAGAGTTAGAAACGCTGAATTCAAAATACAATATTTCTACGATAAAGGCTGACCTCTCTGACAAAGATACAATTCAAACTATTGTAAAGAATTGTGATCTTGTGATAGGAGCATTGCCAGGATTTATAGGATACGAAAGTGTAAAGAATGTCGTCGAAGCCGGGAAGGATATTGTCGATATTTCTTTCTTTCCTGAAGACCCTTTCGATTTAGATGAAATAGCTAAGAGTAAAAATGTAACTGCAATTACTGATTGTGGCATTGCACCTGGGATGAGTAACATAATTTTGGGTCATCATAATGAAAATATGAAAGTAGAAAAATTCAAATGTGTTGTAGGAGGTTTACCTGTTATAAGAGAATGGCCCTTTGAATATAAAGCAGTCTTCTCACCAATCGATGTTATCGAAGAGTACATCAGACCGGCAAGATATGTTGAAGAAGGAAGGTTAGTTACGAGGGAAGCCTTATCCGACCCTGAATTGGTATATTTCGATAATGTCGGAACGTTAGAAGCTTGGAATTCGGATGGTTTGCGAACTCTTGCGAATACAATGAATATTCCGAATATGATGGAGAAAACATTACGGTATCCAGGAACGATTGAATATTTAAGAGTGTTAAGGGAAAGTGGATTTTTTTCTTACGAAGAAGTTAATGTGAAAGGTAAAAAAGTCAGACCGATAGATCTAACATCGAAGTTGTTGTTTCCTAAGTGGGAACTAAAACCGGGCGAAGAAGATTTCACCATAATGAGAATTACAATAGAAGGTAAAGAAAATGGTAATGAAAAATCTTATATATATAACCTGCATGACAAGTATAACCGGGAAACCAATATGACTTCTATGGCAAGAGCTACGGGTTATACATGTACCGCTGCTGCGAATTTAGTAATCGAAGGTAAATTTAACAGAAAGGGAATTTGTCCACCTGAATATTTAGGGAGAGATAGAGAAAACTTTAAATTTATTTTAGAATATTTAAAAGAAAGGGGAGTTATTTTTAGAATAAGATAAAATATGAAGACTAACAATTTAAACCAGATTACTCAGAGCAATATACCTTTGACCTTCATTAGAAAACCCGCCTCTTTTTTCATGAAAGCGCATAAATTTTTTCAAATGATCAGATTGATTACATTCATATTTTTTGTTTTTATATTCCAGAATGCAAATGCACAAAATAATGACCTTTCAAAAGAAAAAAAGAGTGCTGTTCATGATGACAACTATTCACTTGAAAATTATCTTAGGATTAGAGGTGCTGGGAGTCCTGTTTATTCTTATGACGGTAAAAAAGTCTTCATTAAAACATCAATGAACGGAACATCACAGATATGGGTGATTGACAAACCAATGCAGTTGCCCAAACAGATAACCTTCTTTCACAATCGAATCAAATATTATAGTTATTCTCCATTGGAAGACCTTATAGTTTTTCAGAAAGATATTGATGGGGCGGAGAATGACCAGATATTTCTAATGAAACCGGATGGTTCTGATGTTCTGAATATAACAAACGACAATGACGTTAAGTATCGATTTGCTTTCTGGAGTGATACCGAAAAAGTTTTTTATTATTACTCTAATGAAAGAAGCAGTGCTTATTACGATATTTATTCATACAATTATGAAACAAATACTAAGAGCTTAGTTTTTTTGAGTGATAATAGAAATTATCCGGGTAATATTTCTCCAGACGGTAAATACGTTGTCATATCGAGGAGCTATGCGAATTTTGATAATGACCTTTTCCTTTTAGATTTAATAACTGGAGAACTCACATTGTTGACATTGTATACTGCAAACAGTGATCCTTGCCGGACTTATGCAAGAGCTTGGACGAAAGATTCGAAAGGTTTCTATTACATTAGTGACTACAACAGGAATTTTATGAACCTCGGATATTATGACCTTGATAATAAGAAGTTCAAGTATATTGATGAGATGCCGGAGTTAAGTTTTATCGTTAGTAAAGAAAACCTGAATAAGGACATTACAAAGATTGAATTTTCTAAAGACATGTCTTCGGTTGCTTACTCTGTGAATTATGAGGGGATTGATGAGATGGTCATAAAAGACATGAGAAATAAAACTAATGTTCCTTTGCCTGATGAATTAAAGCGGAGTCACATGAGAGATTTCAGCTTTTCGAATGATGGTGAAAAAATAATAATCGCTTTTAATAATTACAATATTCCTACGGTTGTTTATCAATATGAAATATCTACGAGTAAATTAGAACAATTTACTAAACCATATTTGAATGGAATTCCTCAGGATTCATTTATTAAACCTGAACTTGTTAAGATAAAAAGTTTTGATAGTCTCGAAGTGTCAGGATTCTTTTATCTTCCGCAAGGTGCTAAGAAGGATTCTAATTTACCCTGTATAATCTACATTCATGGAGGTCCAGAGGGGCAATCGGATATTGGATTCAATCCGGTATTTCAGTATTATCTCAGCAAAGGTTTTGCAATATTAGCACCGAACGTAAGGGGCTCCCGGGGTAAAGGTAAACATTTTAAAAGCCTTGATGATGTCAGGTTGAGGGAAAACTCCGTCGCAGATATTGCAGAGTTTACGAAATATATTATTTCTACAGGATATATCAATAAGAATAAAATTGTTATTATGGGAACGAGTTATGGAGGTTATATGACACTTGCCTGTTTAACCTTATATCCTGAGATATATGCAGCGGGTGTTTGTCGTGTCGGAATTTCGAATTTCATAACTTTTTTAATGAACACTGCAGATTATAGACGAAGTGTTCGTGAAGCAGAATACGGAAACCTTCAATATGATTTTGGATTTTTGGAAAGCATATCACCGATACATAAAGTAGATAGAATAAAAGCCCCTCTTTTATTAATTCATGGAGCAAATGATCCACGAGTTCCTGTTAGTGAAGCAGAACAAATTTATGAAGCCATAAAATCGAGAGACGGAATCGTTGAATTTTTAAAGTTCGAAAACGAGGGGCACGGTATTAGTAAATCAGAAAATAAATTGGAAGCTTATAAGAGAATAGTAGAATTTTTAGATGAGTATGTTAAAAAAGACTGAGCGATTTTAATGGATTAGGAATTGGATACTAAGCAAGTGTAAAGAATTCAATATCATCATAATAATGGTGGCGGATTACTTCAGCTCTAACAAGATTTACCAATGTCCTGCTTGCCCTTCTTTCGGATATGTTTGCAAGTTTCTTAAAACCTTTTACCGTTATCCTATCATTCTCTTCGAGGAATTCAAAGAGAGTCTTTTCGATCTTTCCTAAAGTGATTTTTAAAGGTTTCGAATTATTAGAGTTCTTAAGAATATTGACGGTTTCTTTTGATGCCAATATGCTTCTATCGTTATATCGTACATAAACTTTTTTCTCATTACTGTTTTCATCCGTTACTATTCTATGTGGTTTCTTATTGCTTTCTTTGATTGAAACGACGACTACATCTACATTTTTAATGCATACAATTTCCGTTGTATATTCGATTTCCGGTTCACAATAGAATTTTGCTGCTGTATTAATCAGTTCGAGTTCTCCCTTTTCACTTTCGACACCAATTATTTTTCTATCGTCATCAACTCCAAAAAGAATATACCCTCCTTTTGAATTTGCAAAGGCAACCATCTCTTTTGCAATTTTTAACGGAGATGAAAACTTCCTTTTAAATTCTACTGAAGAACTCTCACCCCCTTCAATTAATTTATATAATTCGACAAGATACATTTATTGTATTTTGTTTTTTACTTTTTGTATGAATGTTTTATTGATGACGAATACTTTTATGAATTGTCGTGAATGATAAAGATTAGTGAAATTTAATTCTTTATTCTTAAACTATCCATATAATCCTGTAGTATTATTTGAGCAGCAATACTGTCGACTAAACCTTTCTCTCTTCTTTTTTTCTTTTTAAGACCTGAGGATATTATATGCTGTTTGGCAATATTACTGGTGAATCTCTCATCGTAGAGTTCAACATCAATATCAATAGAGTTCTCAAGAAGAGAAGTCTTAAGCTTTCTCTTGAAGTTTTCGACTTCAATAGTATGGTCAGTCTTCTGTGATTTAAAATTTAAGGGATACCCTAATATAATCTTAGAAATATTTTCTTGTTTAATTAATAACAATAACTTACTAAACAAGCTATCATTATTATACAGGAAATCTCTCGAGAAAGAATATTTTTTATCTTCGTCACTAACAGCAATTCCCACTCTTCTTAAACCATAATCGATGCAGAGATATTTTGTTTTGCCTGCCATTAATTTTAGTAAATTAAATTATGGCAAAAAAGAAACTAAGTATCCATTTTCTGCTTTAAGAAAGTCTTAAGGATTTTTCCCGGTTTGAAATGCATTTTCCTTCTGCCGGGAACGTAGACAAACTC
>JADHVP010000020.1 GCA_016783945.1 Ignavibacteria bacterium | reverse complement strand
TTGATCCTATCCGTAAAGAGTTCGAGTTGATTTTTAATGAAATGAGAAAGGTTAAGAATACAGATACGAAAAGAATATTAACAATTATTTTAAGTCGTACTATTCGTTCATGCAGAGCTACGACTCATTCTGATTTAGCTACATTAAAAGAACCTATTAGTTCAGTTTACTATTGTTCAAAGCACAACAAAATATGTAAACCCATTTTCTCAATTAGAAAGATGTGGAATAGGTACACGAGAGATACAATAAAAAGATTATCGATTTTTGATAACCTTAGAACGAACACTTATCAAATATGTTTAACTGGAGATTCGAGAGTACTTAATATTAATAGTGAGGTTGATAAAAGAAATTCTGAATTAGGAAGTTTATTAAAGAGAAAAAAAATACAAGGAATATTTTCAAGTCCCCCATATGTTGGTTTAATAGATTATCACGAGCAACATGCATATGCTTATGACTTATTTGGTTTTGAAAGGAGAGATGAGCTCGAAATAGGACCTTTAAGTAATGGACAAGGTAAAGAGGCAAGGGATAAATATGTAGATGGAATAACAGCTGTTCTAATGAATTGTAAAAAATATCTTGCTAAAGATTTTAATATATTTCTTGTAGCAAACGATAAGAACAATCTTTATCCGATAATTGCTGAGAAATCTGGAATGAGAATAGTTAATCAATATAAACGTCCTGTTCTTAACAGAACTGAGAAAGATAAAGGGGCTTATTCTGAAATAATTTTTTTATTAAAGGAAAAATAATGTCATTATCAAAATATCAAATAAAATTGGTAAAGGAAACTATACGAACAAGTTTGAGAAATAGATTTGAGAAATACAATCCAGAACCAGCTGTTATGCCTTTTCATACAAGGCTATTGGGTAAAGACAGACTTGCTTTATATTCTTTTATTCATTCGTTAAACACCAATTTTGGAACAACAATTTTTGAACCTGTTGCAATTGCATTAGCATCAAGCAATTTCAAAATTGCAAAAAAACAAATTAAATCAGGCACACAAATAAGCACAGCAGCACAATTTGAAATTCAGAAAATTATGGATGAATTGTCTGCTGCGAATATAAAACCTAATAAACAAAAAGAAATTGAAATTATAAGAAGAGTTTGCCAAAAAGGCGAAATGAGAACAGTTAAACCAACAATGGTAGATGTTTATCTTGAAAGTAAGAGTGGTGAACTTTATTTATTTGACATAAAAACTGCAAAACCAAATAAAGGCGGGTTTAAAGAATTTAAACGAACACTTTTAGAATGGACAGCAGTAGTTTTAGCAGAAAATCCAAATGCAAAAGTAAGCACTTTGATAGCCATACCTTATAATCCTTATGAACCTAGACCATATAGTCGTTGGACTATGGCTGGAATGCTTGACTTAGAGAATGAATTGAAAGTAGCGGAAGAATTTTGGGATTTCCTTGGTGGTAAAGGAGCATATGAAAGTTTGTTAGACTGTTTTGAGCAAGTCGGGATCGAATTAAGACCTGAAATTGATAAATATTTTTCGAGATTTAAGAAACAGTTATACTGATATTTGGATTAAAATAAAACTATCTGGAAATAACAAAAAGAAATATAAACTACCTGACTTCATGTTAGGCATAACACGCCAAGGTTCCCGCCAGAGGCGGGCAGGCAGGAATTTGCGGGCAAGCTTAAAAATACCATTCCACACACATAATACATTCCGGTATTTGCAGATTTTAATACATTTATAAAGACAAGAGATTTTGCTATTTTAGTGTTCTGATATGAAATCCGCTAATCTTAAATCAAATAAGTTATTACACGAAAAGAGCCCTTACCTGCTTCAGCATGCTTACAATCCTGTCGATTGGCATCCGTGGAATGAAGAAACGTTTGAGCTTGCAAAAAAAGAAAGCAAGCCTATCTTTTTATCGGTCGGTTATTCGACCTGCTATTGGTGCCACGTGATGGAAAGGGAAGTTTTCGAGAATAAAGAAATAGCAAATTTAATGAACAGCTCTTTTATCAACGTCAAGGTTGACCGTGAAGAAAGACCGGACGTCGACAGGGTATATATGATTGCACTGCAGTCTATGACGGGAGCAGGCGGTTGGCCCATGAGCATGTTTCTTACTCCTGACCTGAAGCCTTTTTACGGTGCAACATACATTCCTCCAAAAGCTAAGTACAATCGTTCGGGATTCGAAGATGTTGTAGCTCAAATCAATGATGTCTGGAAAAATAAACACAGTGAAGTCATTAACAGCAGTAACAAAATTACAGATTATCTAATCAAAAATTTGAATGCAAAACAAAGCTCCGAAGAAATAACCAAGTTCGATGAGGATGTATTCGATAAAGCATTTGAACAGGTAAAAAAGGCTTACGATTCTGAACATGGTGGTTTTGGGGCAGGTAATAAATTCCCCCGCCCTGTTGTTTATAACTTTCTACTCGCATATTACTATTATACAAAAAATTCCGAAGCACTCGATATTGTTACTTTTACGTTAAAAAAAATGTATGAAGGCGGAATGTACGACCACCTCGGGGGTGGGTTTCACAGGTATTCGGTCGATCATCTCTGGCGTGTTCCACACTTCGAAAAAATGGTATATGACCAGGCACAAATTGTAAACTCTTATTTAGATGTTTATCAAATTACCAAAGATAAATACTTCCTGGATATTGCTGAAGATACATTAAACTACGTTTTAACGAATTTGACGAATAAAGATGGCGGATTCTATTCTGCCGAAGATGCGGAAAGTGCATTAGACAAATCAAAACCTGATATAAAAGAAGAAGGAGCATATTATCTCTGGGATAAGCGTGAAATAGATGAACTTCTAACAAACAAAGAATCGAGAATATTTAATTTTTATTATGGCATAGAAGCTTTCGGTAACACAATCTCAGACCCGCATAACGTGTTCAGGAATAAGAATGTTCTGTACATTGCAAATGATGTTTTTGATACTGCGAAGAAATTTTCCAGGGCAGCGGATGAAATAACACAAATTATTAATGAATGCAGAAAAAAGTTACGTAATGAAAGGAATAAAAGACCTCGTCCACATCTTGACGATAAAATTCTGACGTCATGGAACGGTCTCATGATTTCAGCTTTCGCAAGAGCATATCAACTGACGGAAAAGGAAATTTACCTGGAGGAAGCAATCTCAAGTGCCGAATTCATAAAGCAAAACTTGTATGATTCAAAACAAAATGTTCTACTTCATCGGTTCAGAGACGGTGAAGCAAAATATAACGGTACATTAGTAGATTATGCATTTCTTATATATGGATTATTGGATCTCTATGAAGCTTCACTCAATACAGATTACCTGGAATTTGCAATAATACTTAACAAGATAGCTATCGAGAAATTCTTTGATGATGTTTCAGGAGGTTTCTTTGATATTTCCGATAACGAGAAGGATATTATCTTTAAAACTAAAGAAACTTATGACGGTGCGGAACCTGCCGGGAATTCAATTCAGATACTTAACATGTTAAAGCTTGGTCTGATAACTGATGATAACTCTCTCACAGAAAAAGCTGAGAAGAGTTTGAAGTTGTTTTATAACGAAATATCAAAGCTGCCCTTCTCCAGTCCTCAAATGATTTTTACGCTTTATTGTTTTTTAAAAACACCGAAAGAGATAATAATATCAGGAGACATCAATTCAAAAGAAACAAAAACCATGCTGAATGCAACACGAAATTATTATTTGCCAAATAAAATCACACTCTTTGCAGAAGAAAATTTAAAATCTATATCACCTTTTATAAATAATATCGTAAAAGAAAAAAAGGGAACGAATGTATATGTATGCGAGAGTTATCAATGCAAACTACCGGTCAACAATCCGGATAAATTGAAAGAACTTTTAATTTAATATTATTACTAAAATTTTTATTTAATAAATTAAAAAGTTTATAAGGAGTAAATAAAAATGTTATTCGACATCGACTTAATAAAATCAGTATACAGCGGATTTAAGAACAAGGTTGAAGAAGCGAGAACTCTTCTAAACAGACCAATGACCTACGCAGAAAAGATTTTATACGCTCACTTATGGAAAAAAATCGACAGGGTATATGAAGCGGGCGTAGATTTTGTAAATTTTAAACCTGACAGAGTTGCAATGCAGGATGCAACTGCACAGATGGCTTTGCTGCAATTCATGACTGCAGGAATTCCAAAAGTAGCTGTACCATCGACTGTTCATTGTGATCACTTAATATTAGCAGAGAAAGGTTCGAATGAAGATTTACTCAACGCCCAGGACATGAATAAAGAAGTTTATGATTTTTTATCGAGCGTTTCAAATAAATACGGTTTAGGTTTTTGGAAACCGGGGGCAGGAATCATTCACCAGGTTGTCCTCGAAAATTATGCATTCCCCGGAGGAATGATGATAGGAACAGATTCCCACACACCTAACGCAGGCGGCTTGGGTATGATCGCTATCGGAGTCGGGGGTGCTGACGCAGTTGACGTAATGGCTGGTATGCCGTGGGAACTAAAATTTCCCAAAATATTGGGAGTTAAACTTACCGGGAAAATAAGCGGATGGACTTCTCCTAAAGATGTTATTTTAAAATTAGCCGGCATTCTTACAGTAAAAGGTGGAACAGGATACATAGTTGAGTATTTCGGCGAAGGTACGGAAACAATATCATGCACAGGTAAAGGAACAATCTGCAACATGGGTGCTGAGATTGGGGCAACAACTTCCGTATTTCCTTACGATGGAAAAATGTCAACTTACCTCGAAGCAACCGATAGAAATGAAATCAGTAAGCTTGCAGATGACCTGAAAAATATTTTAAAAGCTGATGAAGGAAGTGAAAAACATTACGATAAGATTATAGAAATAAATTTGTCCGAATTAGAGCCGCATATTAACGGACCATTCACTCCCGACAGAGCATTTCCCATCTCTGAATTTAAAAAAGCTGTGAAGGAAAATGATTTTCCGGAAGAACTTAAAGTTGGATTAATCGGAAGCTGTACTAACTCCTCTTATGAAGACATGGAAAGATCAGCATCGGTAGCCAAACAAGCATTAGATAAAGGAATAAAAGCAAAATCCGAATTTATAATAACACCCGGCTCGGAACAAATCAGGGCGACTATTGAAAGAGACGGACAGCTTGAAACATTTACAAAAGTTGGCGGAGTAGTTTTAGCTAATGCATGTGGTCCGTGTATTGGTCAATGGAAAAGACACGATGTAAAAGAAGGTGAGAAGAATTCAATAATAACCTCCTACAACAGAAACTTTTCAAAGAGAAATGATGGCAATCCTGCAACACACTCGTTCGTTGCATCTCCCGAAACCGTAACAGCTCTATCTCTTGCCGGTAAACTGACGTTTAATCCTTTAACCGATACATTAAAAAATGAAAAAGGTGAAGATATCAAGCTTGATGAGCCTATTGGTAATGAATTGCCCGAAAAGGGATTCCTGAAAGGCGACGAGGGATATGTTGCTCCTGCAAAGAATGGTTCATCTATTGAAGTTGAAATTGCTGAAGGAAGCAAGAGACTCGAAAAGCTTACACCATTCAAAGCACCAAACGTGGATAATGATTTTAAAGATCTCTCAGTACTTCTAAAAGCAAAAGGGAAATGTACAACTGACCATATCTCTATGGCAGGACCATGGTTAAGATACAGGGGACATCTTGATAATATTTCAAACAATATGTTTATCGGTGCTGTAAATTATTTTAACGATAAAACGAACACTGTGAAGAATTCTCTTACAGGTGAATACGATGAAGTACCTAAAGTAGCGAGAGACTTAAAATCAAAAGACATCGGCTGGATAGTATTTGGAGAAGAAAATTATGGAGAAGGTTCATCGAGAGAGCATGCTGCAATGGAACCGAGACATTTAGGGGGAAGAGTAATTGTAGTGAAATCGTTTGCACGAATTCACGAGACCAATCTTAAAAAACAGGGAATACTTCCTCTTACGTTTGCAAATCCGGATGATTACGATAAGATAATGGAAGATGACAAAATTGATATTGATGTGAAAGGAATTGCTCCGGGTAAAGTAGTAACAATGACTATCAAGCATTCAGATGGAAGTAATGATACGATTATATTAAATCATACAATGAATGAACAACAGATCGCGTGGTTCAAATCTGGCTCAGCGTTGAACCTGCTGTCGAAGAAGAATATAAGTTAAATCATTACCATTACTCAAATATATTTCGATGGTATAATTGTAATGGATAATTAATCTTTTGTGTTTCTTTGTGCCTTTGAGTCTTAGTGGCAATCTTTTTAGCCACAAAAGCACGAAGACACAAAGTTTCACTAAATTTAACACTATTCAAATACTTAATGCAAATGAAATACTCACATGAAAAGATCTATATTGTCACCTTCTTTTTTATATTGTCCATATTTATCATCAACAGTACACTCTCTGGACAGTCTGATTCAGTAGAATCTGTTTGTGATAAATGGGACAGACTTGATAAACAAATTATCAATTTAGAAATCGACAAGGAAGACGCTGTTGAATTAATTGAAAAGTATGAAAAGGAAGTCGTTAAATATTTCATAGAAAATAACGGGAGGTATGTAGAAAGAGATGAATGGGTTTATCCCCTGAAAAACTTCACATCTGTAACTCACAGAGACAACGGAAACGATTACCGACTTTCGACTTATGATTATTTTCAGGGTTCGAATACTAAAGGTCACCCGGCACATGATATTTTCATTCTTGACGATAACAAAGACCTGTCGGATGATTCAACAGGAAAACCAGTCGATATAGTCAGCATGTCGAGCGGAGTCATTGTTGCAGTCGATACAACCTGGAAACCGGGTTCTTTGTTGAGAGGAGGCAGATATGTCAAAGTCTTTGATGTTACTAACATGAAAACATTCTATTACTCTCATATCTCTAAAGTATCTGTTAAACCCGGAGACATCGTAAATGCAGGTGACAAAATTGGAGAAGTTGGAAGGACAGGAAGAAAAACCATTTTACCCAAAGGGAAAACCCATTTACATGTAGCTCTTTTAAAATCTGTCAGGGGATATCCCAAACCCGAATGGATCATCGATGATATTTTCAGAGCTGAAAGAAAATATCTGGATGCTATGGAAAAGTAAAAAAATTAAAAACCAAATCATTCATAGAATGATATTTGTAAGATTATTTTGATTTACTTTTTTTTACAGAATCAGAACTATCCTTTTTTTCAAAAGGGTCTTTCCTAATAAATGTAAAATAGATGATTCCGAGCAAACCTATTATCCAGATAATATCTATTGGTTTCATAATTATTTTATTTTGGTTTTAATATACAGAGTGAAAAGTAATTTTTTTCATCCTTAAACTTTTCTGATACAAACAAATCAGCACGATTCGCAATATCTTCAATCTTTTCATCAGAAAACTTATGTGAATTTTCTGTATGAATAGTTTCACCTTTCTCGAATGCAATCGTTTCATCGATAGCTTTTATATAAACTTCCTGGGCTTCTATTGATACAAGATGCATTTCTATCCTGCTTTCATCTTTATTAAAGATAGCATCATGTTTGAACATCTTTAGATTAAAGTTTCCGCCAAGCCCTTCATTAATTCTCCGAAGAATATTTAAATTGAATTCACTCGTAATTCCTTCCCTGTCATTGTATGCGTTCAACAAAACTTTTTCATCTTTTATCATATCAAAACCTATCAGCAGAATATCATCTTCCCGCATATCATTTCTCAATCTCTTTAAAAATATTTCTTCTGCATCGAAAGTGAAATTTCCTATACTCGACCCCAGGAATAAAATCACTTTAGCAGATTCATCAAGTTGTGTAATAAAATCAACTCCCTCTTCATAGAACGATACAAGACCAGTAATATGCAAATTGGCATACTTCTCAATCAATTTTTTAGAACTTTCGACGATAATATCTGAAACATCAATTGGTACATACTTAACTTTATCCCTGCATTTCAAAAAAGAATCCAAAATGTGTTTTGACTTAGCCGAACTACCGCTGCCTAATTCTACGAGCGTATTTTTGTTGATATTAGAACTTGAAATATGGTTTGCATATTTCTTAATGATACTGAGTTCGGTTCTTGTCAGATAATACTCATCCGTTTCACAGATTCTCTTGAAGAGTTCTGAACCTCTTACATCATAAAAATATTTTGGGAGGAGGAATTTGTTTGCAGTTAACAACCCATTCTTAACATCTTCCGCAAAGGTGCTTTTTTCCTCAAAATGTTCCAAATAAAATATACGTAACTGTTCGTTGATTACCTTTTCATCGTAAGAATGATGATCTACTTTGGAACGGTCAAATTTCAAACTTAATGGATTGTTTTTAAAATTTAATATATTGAAAAATGTCTTTAGAAGTAATGAAGATGTCAAAAAAAAATAAATGCAAAACTTCTAATGAAAATTTCTACGTGAGTTTAATAAATTTTTTTCACTTTGTAAATATCTTCGAAGCATGGTGGTTCAATTTCTAACAACTTATCAAGACTCACAAAAAAAAGTTTACAGACAATCTTTGCTTCGGGGTGAATTATCCTTATAACTTCTCTATAAATGGATAGCTGCATTTTATACTTCTCTATATTGTTTAAGGAGCTATCAGTTTTATAATCTATGATTTCAATTCTATCATCATAAATAATTAACAGATCGATAACGCCCCTAATAACATCATTCTTAAATGGTAATACAAATTCGATTTCAGATTTCAGTTCCTTCGTTTTCAAATCACTTATAAATTTTTTTATTCGTTGCACTTCCGGGAAGTCACTTTCTACATTATAACCCTTCGCAATCTTATGAGCGAAGTTATGAATCTTAATCCCGAATTTTCTTTTTTCATTTATATATTTAATCGTAAAATCTTTTGAACGAACATCATCTTCATCAATGACAGTTTCTACGGAATCAATATCATCTATAATCTTATGCGGGGATATAAACTTTTTACTTTTATATAATTTTTTGTCAATTTTAATTTCGACTGAACTCGACTTCTCTTCATCTTTCAATGGCTTTATTTCATACTCAAAGTCATCTACTATTTTATGATTAGTTCTCTCTGCTAATCCTTCAAAAAAAGGAGATGGTTTATAAGCAGTGAAATATAAATACTGCTTAGCTCTTGTGGATGCAACATACAACAACCTTCTTTCTTCATCATAATCAGAACTTTTTATCATACTTGAGAGCAAATCTGTTTTCCAATTATTAAACCTGTAATAATATTTTCCATTAGTTCCGTAAGTTTTTTTCCCTCTGAGCCCGATAACAGGATTATAGATAAGCGAACCGCTTTCACCTTTTGTTGATGGAAAAGTTTTAACATTACAATTAGCAACAATGACAACAGGATACTCAAGTCCTTTTACTCCGTGAATTGTATGAACAACAACTGCATTCGCCGTCTCATTAAGTTCAAGATTAAATTCATTCGTTTTAAAATTACCCATAATGTAAACGAGATCACTTATAGAAATCGAATCGGATAATAGCCAGGATCGTATCGTATCAATAATTCTATTCGCATACTCATCATTGTAATTATATTTCTCAAAAACAGCTTCAACTACAAACAATATGTTTTCTTTAATTGACCTGAGATAATTTAAAAAATTTAGTAGCTCATCAGGTAATTCACTGAACAATTTATTCTCAACAGCAACTGCTTTTTTTATTTTATCCGTGTAATATTTTACCTCATTATAATTATAACCTTCTTTTTCAAGAATTGGAATCCATCCCTGTAAGTTATAAATATTTAATATTAATCTAAACCAGGCAAGAACAAGTATCCCCTGTTGTGTGGCAAAAAGTTCCAGACCTCCCTCGTAGTTCATCGGTATGCCTTTGAGTAAAGCTTCTCGCTGCAATTCGAGACCAAACTTTTTATTCCTGCTTAATACACATATATCAGAATACCGAACAGGTTCTTCCGACAAAGTACTTCCTGTATTTTTATCGAAAATCCTTATTTTATATTTTTTCTTTTCACAAACCAATTCAGAAATTTTCTTCAATATTAAACCAATCTCATCTTTGATGACATCTACTTTATAAAAAATTATCCCGGTAAGATCATTCAGCTCACGTTTTGGTTTTAACGGTTCTTTGAAATATTTATCTACATACTCCTCGTCTATATCATCACCTTTTTTACCCGGACAGAATAAAGTCTTTCTGCTGAAATTCAGAATTTTCTCAGAGCTTCTATAATTATCTTCGAATATTATTCTTTGAACATTGTTTACATCATAGCCGATTCTCTCTTCGGTGCTGTTCAGTTCCTTTTTAAATAATTTAAGATTATCTTCAAACTCGGTTATGTTTTTTATTGTAGTATTTCGAAAACCATAAATACCCTGCCTCCAATCACCTACAACACACAAATTTGCTCTATCGTTTTCATTCTTCGCTAAAAGCATTATCAACTTAAATTGTAACTCATCCGTATCCTGAAACTCATCAACCATAATGTAGTCAAACTGACTAAGCTCACGAACAGATTTATTGTACAACAGCGTTACATAAGCAAACATTATCATAAACTCAAAATTAAGAAGATTTCTTTCGAGCATATATTTCAAATATTCAAAATAAACCTCACGCATGAAATCAAGCAGTTCCTCCTGGCTATCATCATTGAACAATTCTTCTTTTATTACAGGGCAAATTGTTTTATCCAGAAATATATTCTCATTTATGAAGTTTAAATAAATCTTTTTACTCGCACTTTTAAACAATTTATACAATTCGTTTTGTATTTCACCTCGTGCTCCTTCCGCTCTCTGGTTTTTCTCATCGAATATTTCTGAATATTCATTGTAATTTCCCTTGAGCTTTAATTTATCATCTTTTAACCATCCTTCTCTTGCGGGAAATATTCCCAAACTGCAAAGCTTTTTTATCGTTTTCAAAATATCTTCGTGTGAATTACTCAAAGAGTTTATTACAATTTCATATTTACTTTTCACACTTCTCGAAAAGTTTGTATAAAACCTTTTGAATACTTCTAATTCGAAAAACCTATCCTCGATAACTTGAAAATTATTAGAAATGTATTCGTTCATTCCTAAATAAGAAGGAGAATCCATTCCATAGTTCTTTACCAACCTTGAACAATAAGAATGAAATGTCATTATAGGTGCGTTAAGCAATTCAGTTATGTTTATGTTACCCGATACTTTTCTAATAACCTCTTCCTTCATCTGGTTAGCAGCATTGTTCGTAAATGTGATAAGCAAAATATCTCTTGGCATCACATTATTTTCGATCAACTTCTGGTATCTCTTTATGATAGTTCTCGTTTTACCGGTGCCAGCACCGGCGTCGACGAGGTATATTCCATCCAAAGAATTAATCAATATGTCCTGAGGGTTTTTCAACTCCATAGCTTGTTACCTATACAAATATTTAAATATTCACACTCTTTACAAACATCTCTTGAATTATAAACAGGCTCAGCTGGAAAATATGATTTTTGGTATACGTTTATCTTTGTAATTTTCTCATTAACCATAGTTAAAAATTTTTCAACATCATCTTTGAAAATGTATGCTTCCTCAGTATTGCCAATCCTGAGTTTATAAATCGAATCACTTAATGGTTGTATAATATGATCATTAAATGTATTCTCCTTTTGTTTCTTAAATTCTTTAAATGTAAAGCAAAGTTTATTAATTACCAAATCGTAAAACACTTCCTGAACTTTTCTTTTAACAATATTATTATCAAAAAAATCAATTGATGATGATATAACCTTTATGATTGCATTCCTGTAATTTTCAAATTCAATTTTATCAAGCAATGGAGCGGGTTTCTCTTTTTTTAGAGTGTTGAAATAGTTTTCAGAAGCTATATAATCACTGAATGTGTATGGAACGTATTTTAATCTTGTAACCGTTTCTTCTTTTGTCTGAGAAGGATCAAGTTCACTTTTTTGGTCAGCCAATAAAAAGTTATAAATAAAATTCACTTCTCCATTTGTTTCTCTTTTTCTTCTCGCTGAAATATAAGATATAGATTGAAAATCAAAATCATCGGACTCGTTCTTTTCCAAACTTTCTAAATTTGAATTCGCTATAATCTGGGAACCTTTTTTTCTGTTTGAACTGGTTTTATAATCAACAATCGTATTTTCAAATTGCAGATCGATCTTACCCTTTAACTTCGTATTGCCTTCATCAGAGAACCACTGCTCAGTGTTTTTATATAATAACTCTTTTCCAAATTCCTTCATTAATTCATTATCCGATGGTTGAGAAGGTTTACCTTTTATTCTTTTACTCAATAATGGTTTTAAGAAAGATGCCAATGTATTTATTCCAATTTCAAATACAGTCCGTTCCGAATTTTTATCTAAATCTTTGACCAGGTATGACATCTTGTTAATCATAAAATCAATAACTCTCTTAGCGCTATTCTCTGTAAATTCCGGGTGGTTAAAATACATTTCAGCGTAGTTATGTAAGAGCTTCCCTCTCTGAAAATGCGGTTTGTCTTCACCGGATATTAACCTGCTGAATGAATATTTCTTCGGGCATTTATAAAATTCATTTAATGAACTTGGTGAAATTGTTTTACACATTTCGTGATCTTTTAACTTAAGGGTATCTTTCTTACCAGCATAGGTATTCTTTTCGGTAAACCCATTGACAAATACAGGATTAAAAAAATCTGCTTCGAAGTTTTCAATATCTTTATCTGCAAGAACATTAAAATAATAACACGGCTGTAATTCACGGTTATAACTTACATTCTGAGTAAAATAAAACCTTTGCTGCCCCTGTGATAATAAAACCTGAAACTTCTCGAGTGCTTTCCTATCTTCTTCACCCTTATCTATGTATTCCTTATCGGGAAAAAGTTTAGTCCAGCTCTGATCAAACCCAAGAAATATTATTATTTGCCTGTCAATGAAAGCAGAATTCAGTGCGTTAACAAAGAGGACGCCTTCCTTTGGAGATTCAAGTTCAACATCGAAGTTTTGTAAAAAGTATTTCAGTGTAATTACATTTCCATCATTAATTAATTCATCACTGAATTTTAATTTTTCAATCGTTTTCTTCAATTCAGGAGTAACATCAATTTTTAACTCATACCCTAATTGTCTTAAGAATCTTGAATAAGAAGTATCCCGAACATTCTTTAATAATGAATATATACTTTTAATTCTTTCATCAGTGCAAATATTCTTAACATAGCTCTGGAAATTATATTGATTGTATTTATTTTTAATCTCAAAATCTAAATGACCAGTTAAAGCTGACAATTCTTTTACTGAAATATCATCTACTCTCAAAGCATATTCTAAAATAGATAGAATGTTTCTCGTCGTAATATCTTCGCTTAAATAATTCTTTACCTGAATTTTAATACCGCTTTCTTTTAATCTCGATTTGATTATCTCAAGATATTCCGAATCGGGATTTAAAACGATTGCTACTTCATTTTCGAATTCTTTTTCTATCAATGATACAGTTTGTTCAATGAGGTCTTTCGATGAACTGAATAAATAAGTTTTATCAATGCTAAACTCTTCGTCTTTTAGTAGATTTATTTTCTGTGCAGGATGACCTCTTTTAGGAAGAACCTCCAAATCCAATAAAGTAAATAACTCTTCACCAATTACTGCAATGTTTTTGTTCGAATAAAAACCCTCATCGAATTCATCCATAGCTTTTTCTAAACAATCATATTCCTTCAAATAAGAAAGTATTTCTTTCTCTTCATTTGAAAGATACAGCTCAGTGTTTTCTAATTTCCCACAATGGCTCCATACATCGAAGACCTTATCGAGCATCTGATGAACTAATTTCAATGGTTTACCGGTTTTCCGAGTAAGATCTAACACAATTTCATATCTCTCGAAAACCTTACCGTATTTCAGCTCAGCATATCTTGATGCTAACTGTCGGGGGGTCATAGCGAGATAACCCAAACGAGGATAGTCAATCATCTTGTTCAATGCGGTTGCAAGAGGAGCATCGTTGGTTATAACAAGATCATAATATTTTACTTCTTCGTATAGCTCGGAAATTGATTTTGATTTAGAAATCATTTAGGAAATATTTCGAAATGTTTTTACTAATACTTTGAACAATTAATTGATCATATTTACGATAATAAATGTTAACATAATTCAAATAAACTTTAATGCAAAGTGTTCTTATTCATTAATGTATTCTGAGCACTAATATTGAATTCGATCTCAGAATAAAGATTAACGATTTTTGATTTTGGATTTTTAATTGATTTAAAAAATTATTTCTCTAAATTTTTTTGCGCTGTTTCTACACTTTTTACAAAAATCGAAATTAACTCGTCATTTTCTTTCATGGCTGTTATTATCTTGTTATCTATTTTATTTAATTTTGTTCGGTGAATTATTTTTAAACAAACAAGAGTCTCTCTTAATTCTTTTAAAACTATTTTTATTTTATGAATGAAATCTTTTCTCGATTCACCGCTTTGTGCTTCTCCGTAATTTAATGAAGCAGATGTTCCTGAACGAATTAACTGTCCAGATAAATGATTTCCAGATTTCGAATTGGGAAGTTCATTTGAAATCTCGATAATCAATACAGAGAAATTTATTAACCGTTCTTCCAGTTCAAATTTATTCATTTGAGTTCAATGTCTTAAATCTAAAATCGTTAATCCTTGTTCTTAAATCAATTTTAAATACATTTCTTTAATATTCTTTTAAATTAAATATAACTATACTTGGTTTGTTATTCTATAGAAGCGTTAATGTATAAATTAAAATAATTATTTGCAGAAGTTATTATTCAGATATTCATTTCTAAGTTTTGGAAATTATCATATTTTAACTAAACATTAAAAACTCAATGGCAAAAAAGAAAAACACTATACGCATTTATTCATGGAATGTAAACGGTATTAGAGCAGCAGCAAAGAAGGGCTTTGTAGAATGGTTCAAGAAATCCAGAGGGGACATTGTTTGCATCCAGGAAACCAAAGCTCAACCCGAGCAGATACCCGCTGAAATAGAAAAACTTAAAAATTTTACTTCTTATTGGTTCTCTGCTGAAAGAAAGGGTTATTCAAGTGTTGGCTTACTTTCTAAAATACAACCACTCGAAATCAAAAACGGTTTTGGAAATCCAAAGTTCGATTGCGAGGGCAGAGTTATTTTTGCTGAATATGAGAAATTTTTATTAGTAAATACATATTTCCCAAATGGGGGAAGAGGTCCTGAAAGAGTAAAATACAAACTCGATTTCTACGATGAGTTATTTTTCTTGCTTCAGAAAAATTATTCAGGGAAGAAAGGAATAATTGTAACAGGCGATTTTAACACAGCGCATAATGAGATTGATCTTGCTCGCCCTAAGGAAAATGAAAATAATACTGGCTTCCTTAAAGAAGAAAGAGAATGGATAGATAACATAATTAATCTTGGTTATGTTGACATCTTCAGAAAATTTAATGAGAATCCGGGAATGTACACATACTGGGACATGGTGACAAGAGCCCGCACAAGGAACGTCGGTTGGAGAATCGATTATTTTATGGTCTCGGAAGATTTAGTTCCAAAAGTAAAAGCAGCGGATATCCATACAAAAGTCATGGGAAGCGACCATTGCCCAATTTCAATTGATCTGGAAAATTAAAATCATAACTTTGAAAACAATCATACTGAAAAAAACCGGTCTTACCGAAAGTTTAAATGAAAATCTCATTGTTGATGAATTACCTAAACCGGAAATTGATGACAACGAAGTTCTAATAAAAATTCATTATGCTGCACTTAATCATCGTGACCTTTGGATAGCAAAAGGACTCTATACTGGGATTAAACTGTTTTTGGGGTGACATTAGTAGTTCTGTCGTAACATGTAATGACTTCCCGCGCGCGGCACAAACCTTATCATGTTATGCCTTTCATTAGCAAAAGCATTACACGAAGATGCACGGAGATGCACGGAGATGCACGGAGATGCACGGAGGAAAGTTTGATATGTCAGTTCTCCCCCATAGGAGTACTACGCATGACACAACATTAAAAAATGTGTTGGTGTTTTATTTTCCCCACCGTTTACGGTGGGGGTAATGAACGAGAAAGTATTGGCTTTAGCCTAAATATATTTTGTAATAACATAGTCTCTCCCGCCTGCAGCGGGCAGGCGTAGAGGACTCAGCGATTTAAAATTCTTAATTATTCAGAGTCTCCCCGATTACTCGGGGGAGGACTTTGGAAACGAGTAGAAAAATCCCTGATAAGTTTTATTACCAGGGATTTCAGTACTATTAAAACTAAATTAGAAACTTATTACTACACCGCCTCTGATTGTTACGAATGAAGTATTCTTTAACTCCGTAGTCGTGAATTGCGAATTGTTATTTCTAAACACGTTATACGATTTAGAGTAAATCACTCCCCCGTAATTATATTTCGCACCCAAATCTAAGGCGATTTTTGGCGCTACAGAAATTTCAACGCCTGCTCCGAAAGCCATTCCGAATCCGGTTTCGCTTCCGGATTCAGTCGTTCCGTTAAATTGAAAAGTAGTTGGATTTGAACTATTGCCGATAATTTGTGCTCCGTTAAATCTATCACTAAAGCTCATCATATGCAATCCAAGCTCGCCGCTGATGTATGGCTTTACACCTCCTGCAGGGAATTTATATCTTGCACCGACCATAATCGGAATTACAGTCGCACTCCAGTCAAAAGGAAAAGTACTAACACCTACACCAAGATTAGTATTTACGAGCCCTGTAAAATAATCATTTTTATACTTAAAACCGTTATATCCAATAGTTAAAGTCAGGTCTATACCGGTGTTAGGTATTGAATAAAATAATCCTGCTTCACCAGATAATCCGCCTTTATACACATCACCAAAAGTACTCATAGGGACATTCATCCCTAAATTAATACTCCCGCTTAGAGGTGTTTGTGAATAAGAGTTAACGGACATCAGCGTGAACAAAACTACCAAAATAATATTTAATTTTTTCATAATATTTCTTTCTTTAATTTGAAAAACAGGTCTTAATTTACTCATTCCCATTTACTAATTAAACCCAATAACAAAAGCCCGCCTGAGGCGGGCTTCATTAAAAAGCATTTTCGATGATTTATTGCACAATCGTTAAAACGTCACGCTGCAGCTTCCATCCACTCCGGAATTATTCGTTACATTCAGGAAATGGTTTTGTGCAACATCGCCGAGCTGGGAAGCCGTAACGGTTTGCGAAGTGCCCGCCAATTCTTTTTTAGGCGGGGCATTGGTAGTGCTGTCATTACATGGATTGCCTGCCCGCCTCTGGCGTGGAACCTGTAGCGTGTTATGCCTTGCATTGGTATTTAATCATTGGCGTACCCAAAGAAGACTTTGGGAACTAGAAAAACTTAAGAGCAACAGGTTTTACAAGGTTTATAACCTTCATCTATTGCTTCTTTCCTAGAATTAAAAGTTGGACACCAATGTGGTTTCAAATATTCTGCCCATTCACAATTTGGTCTATGAAAAGTTTTGCGAGTTTCTCTAGCACTGGCAATATAGTATTCCTCTCTATCTCTATCGCTCTCGTGCTCTTCATGCACATGTAATGTAGAAAGATAAAGCTCTAATTCTGCCACTTTGTCTTGCAGTAGTCTGATTGTTTTTGTAATAACATAAAGTTCTGCACTACATTCAGGACAGTTAAAGGTTTCTTCATTATCCATAATTGTATTTTAATTTCATCTGGTTACGAAAGTCCTCTTTCGTAACCGAAAAACATTGAATCCTTACCGTTCCCAAAGAGGACTTTAGAAACGATAAAAAAAACGTAGTTTCAAAAAAATCGTTCAGCTGAGATTTTCCTTTTCTATCTTTTCAATTAATTCTTTTATAAACTCATTCCATTTTTGAGTAACTGAATGATTTATTTCTTTAAGACAGTTTAAGGCAACTTTTATATTCCTTTCTTGTTTGCCATTCGTTACAAATTTTTTATCTCCATGAAACAAATTGCATCTCACTTTGTATATTATTTTAACTATTGCTTTAAATACAGATTCATAAGATTCAGAATTTAAGTCATCTAAATACTCTTTATCATCCAAGCTACTTAATTTTAATTTATTTTCCTTTATTTTCTTTTTGTAATAAAAATTATGACTTTCTGCCGCTAATCTATCAAAGTTATATATGTATTCACCTTCATTGATGATATTCTTTATAACTTCAATATTATCTTTCATTTTCTGTGATGAGACTATTTTTTCCATCTCACCTTTATTAAATTGTTTTATTACAAAATCCTTCATCTTGTAAGAATCTTTCTTGATTTTCTCATTACCCTCGACAAGTCTTTCTTTAAAATCATAAAAGTTGTTGACAAGTGCATTATGACCAATATAAAATGAAATGAATTTATCAAATATATTTTCATCATTGAAGGATTTTTGTTTCCAACGACCAATAAATTCATCTATATTTTTTTGCGAATTTTTAATTGCTGATAATATTACGTTTTTGTTCATTTTTGTATTTTTTAATGGAAGCTAACATCCCGCAAAACGCATTGCGATTATTGGATATATAAATTTATTTCTTTCAACCGCAATATTAAAGTTATTTTTCTAAATATTTGTTATCCCAAAAGGCAACCCCCGTATAAATGATATAGACTATGTAACATTTGTTAATAGGTTTTTGTTGTAATTATTTAATCAAAATCATCTTCTTCACATCAGAAAATCCATCCGTTGTTAATTTATAGAAATATACTCCGCTTGGATAAGCTGAACCATCCCAATAAACCTCATAACTTCCTGCATTTAGTTTTTCATTTACTAGCGTAGCAATTTCTTTTCCAAGTATGTTGTAAATAATCAATTTTGTGTTTGATGATTTTCTTAAATCAAATTTTATATTTGTTATAGGATTGAAAGGATTGGGATAGTTCTGATAAAGTGAAAATCCTTCTGGAATCTCGTTACTTATCTGATTTACAAAAGGAACTCCTCCGTTCGTTGTTCTGAGGATTGTGCCAAATGAACCCACAGCCGTACCGTTATTTGCATCGGTAAAGGAGACTCCATACAATTCGTTTCCTGTTCCGCTTTCTTGTAAAGTCCAGTTTATTCCTCCGTTTGTGGTTCTGAGGACTGTGCCCTGAGAACCAACAGCTGTACCGTTAACAACATCGGTAAAGGATACACCATACAAATGTTCTATTGTTCCACTTATAAGTGAAACCCAGGTTGTTCCGCCGTTTATGGTTCTTAGGATTGTACCTGAAGAACCTACAGCCGTTCCGTTATTTGCATCGGTAAACGAAACACCATTCAATCCTTTTGTTGTCCCGCTTGTTTGGGAAAACCAGTTTATTCCGCCGTTTGTAGTTCTGAGGATTGTACCCTGACCACCAACAGCTGTTCCAGTATTTGCATCGGTGAAGTGGACACCTAATAATATACTGCTCGATATCCCACTCATTTGTATAATCCAGTTTGTTCCGCCATTTGTGGTTCTGAGAATTACATCACCCCCACAAACAGCTATCCCATTATTTGCATCAGTAAAACAAACACTCCATATATCGCTTATTGTTCCACTTGTTTGCGAATTCCAGTTTGTTCCGCCGTTTGTGGTTCTGACAATTGTTCCTGCATAACCAACAGCCGTCCCTGTGTTTGCATCAGTGAAAGAGACACTAAATAATGAGTTTGTTGTTCCACTTATTTGTGAAATCCAGTTTATTCCTCCGTTTGTAGTTCTGACAATTGTACCTGCATTACCAACAGCTGTTCCGTTATTTGCATCAGTAAAACAGACACCACTCAAATGCTGTATTGTTACAATTAAGTGTGAAGTCCAGGTTGTTCCGCCGTTTGTGGTTCTGACGGTGATCCCTGCATAACCAACAGCCGTTCCGTTATCTGTATCTGTAAAGGAAACACTATAAAAAGAAATTGTTGTTCCACTTGTTTGTGAAGTCCAGTTTATCCCACCGTTTGTGGTTCTGAGGATTGTGCCCCCATATCCAACAGTCGTTCCGGTATTTGCATTTGTGAAGGATACACTATATAAAGTGTTTGCTGTTCCGCTTGTTTGTGGAGTCCAGATTATTCCACCGTTTGTGGTTCTGAGGATTGTGCCATTTTGACCAACAACTGTACCGTTATTTGCATCGGTGAAGGTGACACCATTTAAAGTGTTTGATGTTCCACTAATATGGAATGCCCAGTTTATTCCTCCGTTTGTAGTTCTGAGGATTGTACCATTTTGACCAACAACAGTCCCGGTATTTGCATCGGAAAAGCAGACACTATACAAATAAATTGTTAATCCACTCGTTTGTAAAGTCCAGTTTATTCCGCCGTTTGTGGTTCTTAGAATTGTACCTCCAGAACCAACAGCTGTCCCGTTATTTGCATCAGCAAAAGATACACCAAACAAAAATTTTGTTGTATCGCTTGTTTGTGGAGTCCAGTTTGTTCCGCCGTTTGTGGTTCTTATGATTGTGCCGAAGTGTCCAACAGCAGTACCGGTATTTGCATTTGTAAAGCAAACACTGTTAATTCTATTTCCTGTTCCGCTCGTTTGTGGAGACCAGTTCGCTCCACCGTTTATGGTTCTCAGAATTGTACCAAACTCACCAACAGCCCAACCTGTATTTGTATTAATAAATTGAACAGAATATAAATGATTACCTTGCGGCAGAGGATTTTGCCAAAACCAGCCGGGTTGTGAATAAGTCTTAGTTACAGCCAGAAATAATAATGCTACTTGAATCAATAAAATTATTTTTCTCATTTTTTTGAACTCCTTAGATTTATTTACTGTACCTGTCAGAAGTTCTTCCTGACAGCATTTAATATCACTATTCTTATAATAACCATTCCCACAACAAAAAAAGACTCCAAAAGCCATTACAACTCTCGGAGTCTTTTATTTGCATATACACATCTTAAATCAAAAATCGTTAATCCTTGTTCGTTATTCACTTTCTCTTACTTTCTTATGCCACGATAGCATCGATGATGTCGCTCCAGGGTCCGCGTTCGCCCCGGTTGGATTCGTAGCAAGCGGTGTAGTATGCCGTTTTGCCTTTGTCGGCTGCAGTGTAGCTAACAGCGAGATGAAAGTGAACATTGGCAATGAGGTGAAAAAAAAATCCCTGCCCAAATATTATGAGCAAGGATTTAGTTTTACGTTTGGAAATTTAATTTATTTTATCAGAACCATTCTCTTAACATCAAAGAAATCCTCGGTTTCTAATTTATAAAAATATACACCGCTGGGATAGTTAGAAGCGTTCCAATTAACTACATAACTCCCGGCGTTTAAATCTTTCTCTATCAGTCCAGTTAATTCTCTACCGAGCACATCATACAATGTAATCTTCACATTTGACAATTTTGACAAATCAAATCTGATGCTTGTTGTTGGATTAAAGGGATTCGGATAGTTTTGATATAATACAAAATCTTCCGGAATATTAGAGCTTATCTGACTATTTGTAATAAGACCATTCGAAATCTCTAATACGAAATCAATAGTATCTAAATTAACACCACTAGACAAATAAACTAATGTTGAATCAGAAGTATATCCCAATCTATTTGCTATAATTTTATAATTTCCGGGAGAAAGCGAAGTAATATTATATTCTTCAAATCTGTTACTAATAGAGAAATTTTTAAATTCGTTTCCATTTTTTATTGCATAAATAATTGCATTAGATTTAAATAGTAGTCCGCTTCCATTCACTATTCCAGGAGGTAAGTAATTTAGTATAACTTTATCTCCAATAGACCCAAGATTTCTTACTGCAGTATTTTCAGCAGTGAAAACTAATATATCGATATTAGTCGTGTTTTGTGTTAAGTTTATTGTTAGAGCATTTTCCCAGTAAATAGTAGATGGATAATAGGTTGGCACAAAATCATTTTCAATAATATCATTCGGAAAAGCAATTACATCTACAGTATCACGCCTTACATAATTTAATGAATAACTTCCGTCAGTAGGATTTATCTGTACTGAATCGAGCAAAAGAACTTCTCTCGTATACCAGTCCATCCTTATTGCTTTAACATATCCTCCATTAACGTGTAATCCGTTTGTATTGTATTTCACAACTCCGGCGATTGATGATGTCTCTTCTAATTTCCATAAAGCTATTTTATTGATGAATCTTCCACCCGCAGTTGTGAATCCTCCGCCAACAACTAAAGATGTATTATCGGATGCAATTGAATATACCTGCTCATTCATTCCTGTAGTTAAACTTATCCAGCCGCTGCCATTCCATTTTGCGATCCTATTTATATATATACTATCATTTGATACTTTATACACAAAATTAAACTTACCGGCAACAATTAACTCGTCATCAAACACCGATAAAGCATAAACTTTATCTTGAGTACCATGACCTAATGCTTCCCAGGATGTGCCATTGTACCGAGCAATATATTCAGTATTGGCTCCAGAAATATTATGGAAATTACCTCCCGCTATTAAGGAATCATTGTAAACAGTTAAAGCAAAAATATCTTGAGCAAAATCTGAATTGCTAAGAGCCGACCATGTACTACCATTCCATTTTGCGATCCGGCTTACAGGTATGCCACCAGCATTGTTAAATTTCCCGCCTACAATAAGATCATTATTATAAACAGTCATCGCAAAAACCTGATTATTAACACCTGTTCCCAGTTGTGACCAGGAACTTCCATTCCACTTTTGTATGTTTGAACCTACGCTATTAAAATTCCCACCTACTATTAATTCGTTGTTATATATAAACAAAGATGAAACATTTCCACCGGTTATACCATTATCAAGAGATGACCATGTGTTTCCATTCCATTTTGCTATTCGATTTGTATTGGGAACATTACTCGCATTTGAAAACTTTCCGCCAACAATGAGTTCATTGTTGTACACAATCATAACCTCGACGTCGTTATTGACACCATTAAGCAAGGGTTGCCAGTTAGATCCGTTCCATACAGCAATATTATTAGCGGGTACACCTCCGGCAGTATCAAAGTTTCCACCCGCATAAACGTTCCCGTTGTAATAAGCTACAGAAAAGACCTCACCATTGATTCCTTTATCTAAAGCATACCATCCATAAGTTCCCGGAAAACCATCGGATACTTGTGCAAGCGATTGTCGAAATAATATCAATAAAAGAAATAGAAAAAATATATTTTTCATGATATAATACCGATTTTGTTTAACATTCATTATCCTATTATTGATTTTTTTATATTTAGTCATAATACTATAAAATAAATAATTATATAGCTTGTTAGCTTGCATCATAAATTTTGACAAAAGTACCATAAATATCAAGTCCAAAATAAATTTTATTTAATTAAAATTTTTCTTTTTGAAATCTTCTATGGTAAGAGACCTTTTCCAATACATATCGAATAATTCAATCTGGTTAGATGCATATTCAGCATTCCTAATAATTACATCTGTTCCATTATTTTTAGTTTTAGTCTTATCTACTAAACTTATAAAGACTACTTTTCTATCGAAGATAGCCATGTTCTGAGGTACTTTGTCTGCTAATCTAATCTGCTCACCTTCTTTCTCAAATTTTTCACATAAATCTATCAAATCACTCTGTGTAACATCAACCCATTTACCATCTTTTTCAAACTTAAAATCCAAACTTGTTTCATATATCGATCTGATTTTACCACCCTTTTTGAAAAACATTCTCGATACAACATCTAAATCCTTAGAAACATGACCTTCAAGCCTATTCATTAATAACATTTCTTCTTTTGAACTCTTTAGTAAATCTAAAAATTTTGTAAATCTGTATTTATTAAATCCCTTTATTAATTCAACATCAACTTTGCTATCACTTAATAATTCCGATTTATATAAAGGAGTTAATTGTTCAAATGAAGAGTTTAAAACCTTAAGCTTAGATGTATAAGATTTATCCAATTCATTCTCTATTTTACCCTTTATTATTTCCGGATCGATCATTTCATATCTAATCTTGGAAGGTGTTTGAATTTCATTACAATAACCCCTCTCTGAAAAAGATTTTAAAATATCATAAGCTGAACTCTTTGGTAGTTTCGCTCCTTCAGCTACTTCAGGTGCAGACATGTTATAACCCTTAAACAAAGTTATAAATACCTTCGATTCATATTTAGTAAACCCTAATGTTTCTAATTTGTCAAGCAATTCTGTCATGTATTGCTGTGTGATTCTTTAAAAAATTTTTGAAAAGTAATTTTCATTAATACAATTATTCTAAAATAAAAATATATCACAAACTATAATAATCTTTAATATCCTTTGCTATGTATTCAGAGGTTTTGTCACTATAAATATAAAATGCAGCATATTCTAAATCATGTGAATATTCACTTACCCGACTTTGGGCTTTATCTTTTTTGATCATACTGCTCAAGACTCCTTTTGTATCAATTGAACCATTTGAACCAACCAAGTCCACTAATTTCTTGCTTTCACCAGTATCATCAAATATCGCACAAACGCCCGGTTCATTCTCTAATGAAGATTTCAATTTGTAAGGACCTTCAAATATGTAAATGGTTCCACTTTTTCCTTTTAATACGACTCCCATAACTATAAATTTCAATTATAATAAAAAATTTTACTAAGCAGCACTTCTGTACGAGGCTATTTTTTTATCCATCAATTGATTCCACTTATCTTCAAGATCTAAATAATTATTCTTTGCCCAAGCCAATATGAAGTTTGTTATGTCTGAAGGCAAAATACCTTCAAGAATTGAACGGTCAATCGCAATTTTTGCGGTTAACCCATTATAATGAACAACAAAATGTGGATAGTAATATCCATATATCTTACCAAATATTAAAAAGACTTTCACAGCTTTGTTGTCTTTATATGCTATACTCATTTTATTACCCTTTATTTTGTATCGTACCGTTTAGTACGAATATGTTAATAATATTTTTAAAAGTCAAGTACAAAAATAATTTTCCAATTTATTAATATTCAGAAATTCCTGCAATCAATTTAATTTTAGTAATAATGGAATGTGCTACAAGAAATATTGCATTTTGAACATTAATTTTTATCTTTTTCTGAAACATTTTATCAATAATGTTTATTATCGTTTCTTTAGGTACGATATTATGGATATTTAATTTTTTTGTCAAGTCATATTTCAATAATTATTTTGTAAAAGTTTTATAGAAAGTAAAAACAGTATATTATTTATACATATTTTTTTACTGCGATAAAAAGTATGAGGTGTTTTAACAGACGAAAAACCTTAATCTAATATCTTACTTAAAATTGAATTTAAGGATTAAGCTTTTTGTAAATTAAAGTGGTAAGAATTTTGGAATGTTTATATTGACTCTGGAAGGTCTTTTCTAAAACACTATTTCTAACTGTTACGTCAAAACCCTTTTATAATATCAGAACTATCTCCAATCAACATCCATTTACCGATTATCTGATTAGTAAAATCCCATTTATTCATCTTTTCGCCATCGTAATACAGCAGAACAACATTGTCAGAAGCTAATGAATATCTGAAATCAAACTTGACCTGAAGTACGTCTTTCTTATCAGGAGTAGTTTTTGTCACGCTTGCAAAAAAATCATTACCTTGATAAATATATCCTTCTTCAATTTCAGGTTCAGTCCTTATTACTAAAGCAAAAAAGTTAGTTAACCATCCTTCATCTTCTGTCTTTAGTACAATTGAATTGTCTGATAATTTATTTATCATGACTCTACCATTAAAACTTGAAAGAACCTGTACATCTTTATAGCCGTTATAATGGAATCTGAATATATCTTTTGCATATAATGCAATAAAAGGTCCTGGTGTATTCAACAAAATTATATGGTCAGTATTTGTTTCATCCGTATAACTTTTACATTCTAAAATGACTTCTTCGGGATACTCCAGGCTGCTCTTGTAACTATAAGGATAGATGATACTGAGTATCAATGATAGTATTAATGAAGATACAATAAAGTAATATCCCATTATACTCCCAAGATATTTAACCGGTTTTCGTGTTTTTGGAGAAAACTCTTTTTTAAAAATCTTTATTTGAAAAATTAGAAAGCTTACGATAAAACAACCGGCAACAAACGGGAAGTATAGAAGTCTTTCTGCTGCTATAGTTGAAAGTTGAGGAAGTATAGATACAATGAATAATATAAAACAAAACTGAATTACTTTATTTTTTCTATAGGGATATAATGTTACTAAAAATATTATGAATAGCAGTATCCCTGCAAGTGCAAATGGTAATGAAATTCCTTTTATAAATGGTGTGAGTCCTATTGGTATGATAGAAAGATAACCAGCGAACAATAATGGATAACCGACAAAAAGGTTCTCTAAATATGCAATGGGTTGCCCAAACGGATCATAATACATAAGATTGAAAGCACCATAGCCGGCGGATTTATAAAAGATAAGATAAATGATTAAGAACAGAAAGATTACACCCCAGTACTTCCAGTTTTTAATAAGAGCTAAAAATCTGTGTCCTAAATTGTATATTAAATTCCGTCCTCTCTTTGGTTTTGTTTGAAAAATAAATTCATAAAGTACAATCGCAACTGGAGTGATAATAGCCGTCTCTTTGCATAAAAAAGCAAGGAAAAGTAGTAATATAGAAGTAAGAAGCTTTTTATAATCCGACTCTTCACGAAAAGTAATATAAAAAAACAATGATAGATTAATGAACAGCACTGCAAAAATATCAGTATTAGTTGCTATCCAGCCAATCGTCATCGTGTGATCTTCAGATATTAAAAAAAGAAATGCCGCAAGTAAAGAGATTGCATATCTCTTGGATAACCTGACAAACAATAAAAAGACACTGAATGCAGCCATGCTGTGCATTATAATAGAAATTATGTGTAAAGGAATTGCAGAACTCCTTCCAAAGACTTCGAATGTAACTGCAAATACTAAAGACGGTAGCGGACGAAAAAATTTACCGTCCGCTTCTGCATCCACCCACCACATGGATTGAAAACCCGGAAAATCCTCGAAGTTTAGTGACCAAAATCCGGTTAAAGTATTATACGGAATGTTTTCTTCTAATATAGAAACGAACATAAAATCATCACTGCTAAAACGTCCGACTGTATAAGGAAGATTAATAATTATTCCTGTTAATATGAAAAAAAGAATTAACTTGGGATATGAATATTCCTTCTTTAAAAGGTGAGTGATTTTTTCGATCAATGATGTAAAGAATTTTATCATTATTCTAATCTATATTTTTTTATTGTTGTTCTCAATATTGATTCAAAATAAAAAAGGCGGTTTACATATCCGCCTTTACAAAAATCTCTAAACATCCAACAACATTATTTCTTTAGCCATTGATATTAAACGATTACCTTAAATGAATTCTTTCTTTTCTTTCAATAATTCGAAAACGACACTTATTAACTGTTTAAAATCAATTGGCTTAGTTATATAACTATTAAATCCAGCTTTGATAATATCTTCTTTATCTTCCTTCGTTGCTAAGGCTGTCTGAGCAATAAAAGGAATTGTTGAGTACCCCCTCCATCTATTTATTATCTCTTTTCTTAAAGAAATTCCATCCCATGGTTCCGGTATCTTAATATCCATCAATATTGCATCGAATAATTTCCCTCGATTTTGTTTTACATCTATAATCTCTAATGCTTCATCCCCTGCAGATGCTATCGTTACTTTTGCGGTTTTTTCAAGAAACTGTTTCATCATAAATGCAGAAACGACATCATCTTCAACAATTAATAAATGAGGACAGATATCTTTTAATACATTTAATCTTTTTAGATTCGACTTATCTAAAATCTCCTTATCTAATTCATTTATTAATTTCCTCTTCACAGGAACTAAGCAAACAGTTACTTTAGTACCAATACCATGATTTGATTCAAGTTCGATAGTTCCATTCATTAATTCCACTAATCTCCTCGTAATACTCAATCCCAAACCTGTTCCCGGAATTTTATTGGAAAAATCATCTTTCTCCTGTCTGAATGAATCATAAACCTGTGAAATAAATTCTTTATCTATACCAATACCTGTATCAATTACTGAAAAATAAATCATTTTTTTCTTTTCATCAAATCCGGTTTTTATATCAATCGAACCCCCATCTGTAAACTTTATAGCATTACTTACCAAATTATTCACTACTTCTGATAAGCGGCTTGCATCTGCTATGACAAACAAATTCTTATCTGTGTATGATTTTAAATCAATTCTTTTGCCTTCTGCTAAAGGACGAAGGAGTACAACAACTTTGTTAATTATATCACACAGATTACACTCACTGATCGAGACCTCCATTTTATTTGACTCTATCTTGCTTATGTCAAGAATATCGTTCATTACATTAAGTAACCCGATACCACTTTTATGAATCGAATCCGCATAAGTAGATAATTTTTTGTTATCACGTTTTTCCAGTTCTTCCTTAAGTAATTCTGAAAAACCGATAATGCCATTCATCGGTGTTCTAATTTCGTGACTAATGTTTGCTAAAAAGTTTATCTTTATTAGATTTGCTTCTTCAGTTTTTTTTCTTGCTTCTTTTAATTCTTCTTTAGTCAATTTAAAATCTATCAGGGCATCCTGGTATTCTTTTGTTCTTTCATTTACACGTCTTTCCAATTCTTCATTCCATCTTTTCAAAGCACCTTCAGCTATTTTTTTTGTATTAATATTTTCATATATACTCACCAGTTGAACAGGCAAACCTTTCTTATCCCTTTTAAATACACTCGTAATCTTCCTTATCCACTTCCATTGACCCCTACTATCTTTCAACCTGTATTCTAATTCATATCTCTGCTCATCTTTCATGACAGGAATTTTTTGATAAAAACTTCTAACAACATTTACATCATCTGGATGGCATAATTTAGCTCTCTCTTCATCAGTAAGACCGTTAATTCGTTTAACTTCGTTACAGGAATAACCATGTGATTCGAGTAGTGATCGATTTTCATAGATAGTATCTTTGGTATTCAAATCATAAACTGTAATAATCGCAGGTGATGTAGCAGTAATTTTTTCGAAGAGTTGCTTGGTAGTAAGATTTTCCTTTTGGGATTCTTTATGCTTAGATACTTGCTGTTCTAATTTTTGAACCTTTGTTCTTAAATCTTTGATTTCATTCAAAAGTTTAGTTGATGATTTTGTCTTATCTTCCATGAAATGCAAATATTAATGATATTAATTCCCAGACATTTACTCAATTAAGGAATTAATTTGATAAGGTATTAATGTAATTCTTCTGAAACATAATTTCTATTCAATTAAGAAGACAAAATAAATTTACATTTACCACAAATCCAATCTAATAAAAGAAATAAAAAAGGCGGACCTAACATCCGCCTTTAATATATTTACGATTTGTTGTTTATTTATCCTCTATTAATAGTCTTGTATCATTACTGCTGCCGTTGACTTCTGTGTAATACATCAACATTCCTTTACTCGGATTTACATTGTAAATACCCGGTATCTGAGCTCTCATAATGTATGAGAAAACTTGCTCATCTCCATACATGTAAGTTGCAAAGAACGTCACCCGGTTATCTCTTATATCTTTATCTGCATACCACCATCTCCAGTAATAATAATCCCAGCCGCTGTAGTTCGGCTCTTCCTCTATCGTAAACGCCCAATCGTCCTTCGTTACTTCACATCCTGCAGGGATCGGATCTTCTAGCATGAAGTAATCTAAATTCTGATCCTTCGAGAATACACGTACCTTCACTAATATCATATCACCCGTCGTAACACTTCCATCAAAATATTTCTTCCTGTAGGTTATCTTATTATCTGTATATGATTCATACTTTTCTAATTTGTAGTATTCTCTCTCTACTCTGAAACCATTCTCTCTTGCATGTACTTTCTCATCCGTTGTATAATAACTCGTGTTCGCTGAGAAATATACCTTACCGATACCAGCCTTTTCTATCTTTATCTCATTATTGCCTGTTCTCAATTTATTACCGTCTATCTTTATCAATTGATCCTTTTCAAATACATCATCCTTTGTCATATTCTTCTCCATGTATAAATCACCATTGACGTATACCTTAACAGAATAATTCGGATCAAGCTCTTTCGATGTTTTTAAGTAATCTACCATCGCATAGATAATCATTGCTGACTCCTGTGTGCTTCTCCAGGATAATCCCTGTCGCTGCATCATCAGCCATCTGATTATCATGTTCTTCAAATCTGACGTAGGATTAATATTAACTAATGCTTTTAATCCCATCGCAGTTGTTTGTACCTTATCATCCTGCCATCTGTACTTGTAGCTTTGTCCTTCCCAGTAAGCAGCACCAGCACCACTTGTCTTAACATTCTTCTCGAGTTGTGCTAATACATCCTTCGCCTTTTTTTCATTACCAATGAGTTTATATGTCATTGCAATCAGACCTCTTGTATAATCGTTTATCTCTTCTTCTAATAATTTGTCAAGTTCTCTTTCGAACATTTCCGTATCACGTTCTTCAGCTACAGCAAGTGAGTATAATAAATAAGCTTTTGTTGTCGGGTCCATATCTTTTACATTCTTAAGATGATTTTTCATTGCTGTAATGCCATTCGATATAACATTCGATTTGACGTTATATCCGGCTGCTTTTGCCAGTGACAGACCATAAACTACATAGGCTGTCATGAAAGGACGTGAACCATCATTTCTCCACCAGCCCCATCCGCCGTCAGAATGCTGGAAACCGTACAGTCTGTTCAAACCTGCTTCTACCATCTTCGGTAATTCTTTCTCAGTAGCTTCATTTATCGGGGCATTTAACTCCTTAAATGCATGTGCAACTACGACTGTTGGCAAGAATCTGCTCATTGTTTGCTCAACACAACCATAAGGATAGCCCGCTAGTTCATCTAAAGCTGATAGCATCGTCGAAGCTAATGATGGTGATACTGTAAACTGCATTCCTGCACTGCGTATGTCTGTTCCTTCCGGAATATAAACTGTCTTAATTTCTGTTTTATTCTCATCAGTAAAGTCTGCTATAGTGTTTTCGATTATCTGCAATCCTTTTGGCTGTAATGGAACCTTTATCTCTAATGCGTCCGATTCTTCATCCGTTAACGCTTCTGCATAGAGCTTTGCTTCACCATAAGGCTCATTCACCTTTATCTTCCAATCAAGTCTTTGTTCTGAATTTGATGCAAGTGTGATTGTTTTTTCACTCTCACCAATCAACTCAACATTTTCTGCTTTGAACTTAACTTTTGTGGTTTTCTCTTTATCTAAATAGTTGTGAATGATTGTTGAAATAATAACTTCATCTTTGTCCTGCAGGAATCTCGGTGTTTCCATCCTAACAAGAAGGTCTTTCCTTGTAATTACTATCTTCGTCATTTGACCAACTTTAGTATCACCAGTTATGACTCTTGATGTAATCCTCCAGGAGGTTAAATTATCTGGATAATCGATAGATACTATTGCATAACCGTCGGCATCCGTTCTTGTGTATGGCGACCAATAAATAGCATCCCTAAAGTCTGAACGAACATCGGGTGTTACTAATCCTGTCGTCATATCATCCTCTTTGCCTTTTTCTTTTTTTCCGTTTCGTTTATCACTTGTCTTCGGTGCCTCTTCATCTTTCTCTTCCATTCCTAATCCATCTAAAGTTATTACTCTACCACTTTGCTCAACATCTATTCCTTGTCGTTCCGAATAAAGTTCATTCAAATCTTTATCATTATAAAGAGTGATTGTTTTGACCTCACCTTTCGATAAGCTTATGTCCCGTATGTCATCCTTAGTCATCCCTCTGTAGTAAACGCCAATCGAATAATCACCTTCTGGTAACTTGAATTCAAATGTACCATTCTCATCTGTCGTCGCTGCCTGAAAATCCTCATCTATTACAATTATCGCATTCGGAATCGGTATGTTGTTCTTTGTATACAAGGTACCCTTTACTGTTGCTAACTCGTTATCTTTAGTAGAACGAACATTGAATCTCTCATAAATTGTCATTAATCTTGAATAACCATAATTGCTGTTGTATGTATTGAATGCTGTGCTCACTGCAGTGAACGTCGGTCCGTAGAAGAATTTCCTTATATCTTTCGTGTTGTCTTCCTTTATTGAATAGATGCTCTCATCTATTATTCCAATCGAAACCTCCGCATCCCGTACAGGATTGCCATTATTATCCAGCACTCTTACCTTTAAACCACCGGATTCTTTCGGCTTGTATATTAGTTTCGAAGGATCTATTTCCACTGTTAAGAAATTTTCTTCAGGAATCACCATCAATGGTTTTGAGGATGAGTAGAACTGTCCTTCCGATACATAGTTAACACTTATCTCAAAACTCGATATGTATCTGTCGGTTATAGGAATCTCTATCATTTTAGATGTACCCGTAAATTTATCGGCTTTGTAATACAGTATATCATCACTCTGTGTCGATACCAGCACATTTGCATCAGGTACTGTTGTTATTATTAATGCTTTACATATATCTCCTTTTCTATAACTATCCTTATCAGTGATTATCTGTATACCTCCGGATTGATTGTAATACCACCACATATCCCCTTCTGATACGTAAAAATATGCTTGTGATGTTATCTCATTAGACCTATCGTCTTTTGCTTTTATTTCTACCGTATAAGAACCCTCTGCATTAGATGTACCAATGTCATAAGTTATAATACCTTTTCCATCACTCATCGTCCGTCCGGATATTGTTGTTATATAATCCTTATTCTCTTTCCAATCTCTGCTCCATGTTCGTTTGTATATCTCAGCAGTAAATTCTGTCTGTACCGGTTTATCCGAAAAGTCAAATGACCTTACTTCAATGTTTACCTTCTCGCCCGGTTTATATAAATATTTATCTGCCTTTCCATTTAAATAAAAACCACCCCTTGTTACAAATGCTGTCGTTGTTCCTGCAATTTCCCGCCTTGACTTGTCAACTACTTTTGCCTGGATAATATAACGATAGTCTGTCTCCCTGTCGTACCACCACCAGCGGTAATATTCGTCTTTGAATTCGAAATTTTCATCTATAGTGTAATTAAACTCAAACTTACCCTCTTCATCTAATGTCCCTTCACCTGAATAAATATATTCTGCGCCGCTGTATTCATAATTGTCATCTAAATTCGAATAATAATCTTCGTACCACCATGCATATTCTGAGAATTTCCACCACGGCTGGTAGTACCTTACCCTATAAATATTGTATTCAACATCTGCTCCTGTTACCGGGCTTCCAAAAAAATAATTTGCTTCGACAGTACCTGTTAGATTATCTTTTCCGTAATACTGGCTCTTATCCGTTGTTACTGTTACTTTATATTCCGGCTTCTTGAACTGCTCTACTGTAAAAGATGAACTCGAAGAATTATTCTCATCAATGGTTACATAAATATAGTACGTTCCTAATGGTGCTTCTTTATCTATCTTATACTCGCCGTCAAAACTTCCTATATCATTTGTGCGTAATAACTTCTTATAAACTTCCGCACCACGCGAATCATTTATCTTTACCGTTATATCTTTATCCGAATATGATTCATACCCAGTGGGTGTTCTTCGTTTTATTGTTCCTTTGAATAATACTTCGGATTCTGTCCTGTAAACCGGCTGATTAGTGAATACATAGGTATTAAATTTATCACGTGAATACCCGAAGTATAAATATGGGTCTGAGATTACAATTTCTTCACCGTACTGTCCTATAATCAAAGGATACTGGTATTCATTGTTTGCATTTAATACTTCACCCTTTACCTCTTGATAAAAGAGCCCATCCGAAGTGTATCCCTGACCTATCTGTCTTGACCCAATGAAAAAATTGAGATCGGCATTGGAAATTGGTTTGCCTGTTTTTCTGTCAACCACAAACGCTAACATCGAAGTGTTACCGGCTTTTGATATAACTCCAAGCTGGGATACAATAAATCCGCAATATGCTACCTTGTTACCCGCTGAGACTTTTATTAAATATGCTCCCCTCTCTGTTATATTAATCGGGATAGATTCATTTATATAATAATAACCGTAATCATTTTTGGATTTTATATTCTTCGTAAACTCCGCCACCTCATCAGCAAGGAATGTCAGGTTCGTGCTGTCACGTCCAAGTACGTCTATGTTATACCGGGAGGTCTGCTTTGAATAAAAATCCTTAAGGTTGTTTATTTTATATATTTGGATTTTGAAAGAAACCTTTTGATTCTTTTTTTCCTGTGTATAATCATACGAATATAGATTAATGGCAATTTCATCTCCAGGAAAATAAAGGTTATTCGTCGATATGTTGTAATTTATATCTGGTTTTTCACTTGTTGAACTTGTGGGATATATATTTTTTCCGGTTATGAATAACATTGATGCTGTTAGAATCAGTATCAATAACGAATTTGATGTTAGCGCTTTCATGGCTTTTAGTTTATAGTTTTAAAATAGATTAATTTGATTTTTAGATTTACAAATAAACTCATTTGTCTTTTTATATTCATTTAAAATTTATTAGTTCCGAAGAGTGTCCTCTTTTTGATAATTTGTGTCTACTTTATAAAAAAAGTTTTGTTTAAATTATTCTCAAAAAATGTTAGACAGTTTAGTTAAAGAACCATTCCTCGGTTTTCAACCTGAGAGTTTAGAATTTCTTAGTAAGCTACAAAATCCACGATATAATAATAAAAAATGGTTTGATAAAAACAGGGAGATATATGAAGTGTATCTAAAACAACCGATGCGTGTTCTTATAGATACACTATCGGTAGAAATTAAAAAAATCGATCCCAATATAGTAGTTAATTACAAATCTATTTTTCGTATAAACCGTGATATAAGGTTTACTAAAGATAAAACACCTTACAAATCACATCTTGCTGCATCATTTTGTTTCGATATGATTAAGAAACCCGATATACCTCAATTTTATTTTCATTTTAGTCCTACCGAATTTTTAGTTGCAGGTGGACAGTACAGTACTGATCCTCATAAATTGAAAAAGATCCGAAATGAAATATATACAAATTACCCTAGGTACAAAAAAATTGTTTCTATTAAGAAATTTGTAAAAGCTTATAAAAATGTTTTAGGTGAAAAAACTTCAAGACTACCGAAAGGATATGAAAAGAAAGCAGATGAATTATTAATCGAAACATTGAAAATGAAACAATTCTATGTTGACGAATTTCATAATCCTGATGTGATCTTCGATTCATCATTAGTTGAACTAATTACAAAAAATATGAAACAAATGTACAACTTTGTAAAGTTTCTACACAATGCTTTAATATAGAAATTCAAAATTGAACAATATAAAAGTCAATGGAATAAATACAAATGATTATGGATGTACTTCAGCACCACTAATTATACAATATTTTATATAACTATAATTACCATCACCAGATGATTCAATGAAAATAAAAGTTGAAAATAAACCTCGAATAGAAAAGATATTAAGACCTTTCCAAAGGTTTTTTATAACTCAAGCATCCGGTGGAATCGTATTGCTCGTGTGTGCTGTAGTAGCAATCGTTTGGGCAAATTCCCCGTGGGGTGAATACTATGACAAAATATGGCATATAGATTTCACTATTGGGTTTAAGGATTTTATCCTGACACAGTCATTACACTATTGGATCAATGACGGATTGATGGCTATTTTTTTCTTTGTTGTTGGTCTTGAAATAAAAAGAGAGTTGATCGTTGGTGAGTTGTCGTCATTTAAAAAAGCTGCCCTTCCGATTGCAGCAGCTATCGGGGGTATGCTCGTTCCCGCTGCTATTTATTCTGCATTAAATTATGGAAGTGATTCTATTAGTGGATGGGGTATACCAATGGCTACTGATATTGCTTTTGCAGTAGGGATAATTGCACTATTCGGTAATAGAATCCCATTAGGATTAAAAGTTTTTTTAACGGCACTCGCAATCGTTGATGACCTTGGTGCTGTTCTTGTTATAGCAATATTCTATACTTCAGATCTGTATCTTACAAGTCTTTTAATTGGAGGAATCATATTTATTGCTCTCATTGTATGTAATCGTTTACATATAAGACATCCGATTGTATACTTAATATTGGGAATCGGGTTATGGTTTGCTTTTTTATATTCCGGTGTGCATGCAACAATAGCTGGTGTTATTGCTGCTTTCACAATTCCGGCTAAAGCACGTATAAATTCTAAAAAGTATGTTGAAGAAGGTAAAGAAATTTTTAAGGAACTCGAATTACCTGGAAATATTGGAGAAGATGTCCCGGCAACAAAAGAGTTTAACTCTGCTGTTTTTCATTTAGAATCTATCTCCCATAAAGTCTTATCTCCGATGCACAGACTTGAACACAAACTTACTTACTGGGTAGCGTTTTTCATTATGCCTATATTCGCTTTGGTAAATGCTGGATTAAAGATTGAATCGGAATTATTATCGAATATTTTCAATCCTATCAGTTTAGGAATAATTCTTGGATTGATTGCAGGAAAACAGATTGGGATTCTATTATTCTCTTGGCTCTCTATAAAATTAAAGATTGCAGAACTACCAGCGGGAGCAACATGGAACAAACTTCATGGAATCAGTGCCGTTGCAGGTATAGGATTTACGATGTCACTTTTTATCGCAGGACTTGCTTTCGATAATATTCTTTATTTGCAGGAGGCAAAACTTGGTATTTTAATTGCTTCTGCTCTTTCCGGGATAATTGGAGCAGTTATATTAAAACTTGGTAAAGATCATAAACCAGCTTAACAAATTTAACTTAATCATAATTATTGAATATACTTAAAAGTGTCTTACGATAAAGAAATATTATACTATACATTTCAAAATTTATTTTACTTTAAATATCATGAAAATGTTATTAGTGTTGAAGAAATTATACCTGACTCTTCCAACAGAAAGATTTTCAGATTAAAATCAGAACACAAAAACTGTATAGGAATTTATTACGAAGGAATCAATGAGAATAAAGCATTTATCGAATTCTCAAAAACATTAAAAAGAATTGGACTTAATGTACCGGAATTTTATTGTGTGTCAACCGATAACAAATATTACATTATTGAAGACCTTGGTAGTATGGATCTCTTTTCATTTTCAAGACAAAAATACATTAAAAGGGATGAGTTAATATGGTTTTATAAAAAAGCTCTTAAAGATCTCACTGAATTTCAAACTCGTGCTGCTGATGAATTAGACTTTGACCTCTGCTATCAAACTAAGAAACTGGATAGAAACCAATTTGAATATGACCTGATAAAATTTCAAGAGTATTATTTAAAAAAGTTTTTTATTTCTCAAGATGAATCATTAATTAACAACGCATTCGAAGAAATACTGAGTAAGGTTCCTGATAATAAGGATGAGTATTTTGTCTACCGGGATTTCCAGCCAAGAAACATTTTAGTCAAATCCGGTGAATTGTATTACATTGACTATCAATCAGGACGATTAGGTCCTCTTGAATATGACCCTGCATCTTTTTTATATTCGAGCAGTATTTTTATAAATGAAAATGACAGGAAGGAACTTTTAGGATATTACTTGAAAGAACTTAGTAAAAAAATCGATATAGATACAGAAACATTTTTTGAAAACTTTTATTACTTTGCTTTATTAAGATTATTGCAGGTGCTGGGAAGTTACGGTTATAATTTTGATAGAAAAAAGAATAGTGATATACTGTTTAAAATTCCGAGAGCACTTAATAATATTGAAAGTATAATTACACAGTTTGAGAATAAATACATACTAAAATTTCTTATGAGTTTACTTGATCCGGAGAACTCTGTGCGTTTAAACTAAACTTTGATGTTACTCATATCTCAACGCATCAATCGGATTAAGCTTTGCAGCCTTATAAGCCGGGTACACTCCAAAAATTATACCTACAGCCGAACAAACAACTAAGCCAATTATCACCCAGTCAACAGGAATCACTACCGGTGACTCCAAATATATTCCAACTAAATTCCCTGTCAATATTCCAAGACCAATTCCGATTAGTCCACCAAGTTCACAGAGAATCACAGCTTCTATCAAGAACTGAATCAATATGCTTCGATTCTTTGCTCCTATAGCTTTCCTTATCCCAATCTCCTTTGTTCTTTCCGTAACAGAAACAAGCATGATATTCATAATACCAACTCCTGCTGCAAGAATAGAAATAAACGAAATAAAACCTGCTCCATACTTAAAATATTGTGTGAATTCGTTTACAGTATTTATCAATGACTCATTTGAAAATATCTCGAAATTATTTTCCTCACCCGGTTTTACTCTCCTGATTACCCTCAACACATTTGACACATGTTCGACGGTTTCATTAAAAAATTCTTTGTTCTCTGCCTGAATAGCAATATTAAGAGAGCGGTTATTCTTTCCATAGATCTGATGCATCTTTGTCATTGGAATTAAAGCAAAATTATCATTACTTTCACCGAATGCTTCGCCCTCCCTTTCGAATATTCCTATTACTTTAAATTGATGCTTGTCTATAATAATGTCTTTACCAACAGGATATTCATTCGGGAATAGTTTATCCACA